>NZ_JAAHGU010000095.1:0-11417 GCF_010692685.1 Okeania sp. SIO2F5
GTGGTGGGCGGTGTGGGTGTGGGTGGGGGTGTGGGGGGTGTGGGGGGTGGGGGGTGGGGAGGGGTGGGGAGTGTGGGGAGTGTGGGAGTGTGGGAGATGGGGAGTGTGGGAGATGGGGAGTGTGGGAGATGGGGAGTGTGGGAGTGTGGGAGTATGGGGAGTGTGGGAGTGTGGGAGATGGGGAGTGTGGGAGTGTGGGAGATGGGGAGTGTGGGAGATGGGGAGATCGAGACACCTAGAAACAAAAATCTATATGCACAGTCTTAGGAGTGCCACTCCAGTAGTGGCGTGACACAGCTAAAATGGTGCATTAGGGAGTAAGTTTGTTGCATATTTCTATGCTAAGTGAATGTTTTTTATAAAAAGCAGAAATTTGCCTATAAATCTCAAATATAGAGATTTTAAGCTAGATTCAATCAAGGTTACTGAGAAACCAGATTTATACAGTTGTATGACTAAATGAATTTATTGCTTTTGCTCCTAAAAATTTTTTATACATGATACCAAATCCGGTTATGAAAAGCTAATTTGTCCAAATCCTTCTAATCTTTCTGCCTTCTAATCTTTCTGCCTTCTGCCTTACCTTCACAATAAATCTCTCTTCTAAACAGGATTTAGTATGAATCATCAATATAAACTTGATTTCTACCAGTATTTTTAGCGTTGTATAGCGCCATATCTGCTGCTTCTAGTAATATTTGAGGATTAGAGTCAGTAGAGCAGTGACTATTTGCCACTCCTAAACTACTTGTCACCCACTTACTGACTGTCGAAGCTGTATGGGGAATTTTTAAAGCCTCAATTTGTGTTATAATCTTTTCTGCAACCTTCAGCGCTCCTTCTATGGGAGTATTTGGCAGTACAACCACAAACTCTTCACCCCCATATCGAGCTACAAAATCTCCTGGTCGTTTCACTGCAGCACTAATAGTTTGAGCTACCTGTTGCAAACATTTGTCTCCCTGCTGATGACCGTAAGTATCGTTGTAGGGTTTAAAATAATCTATATCCACCATAATTATTGACATAGAAGCATGATCCCGTGTTAATCTTTTCCATTCTTGGTCTAGTTTTTCTTCAAAGTGGCGACGGTTACAAATTCCTGTCAAACCATCAATATAAGCTATTTCCTTTAATTCTTGATTTAGTTTCTCTAAACGATGATAAAGTTGAGCTTGTTGAATAGCGATCGCTATCTGAGTTGCCAAGCGTCTCAATAGATCGGTGTCTGATATTCGCCATTGTCGTTTATGAGTACATTGATGAGCTACTATTAATCCCCATGCAGTAGTTTCTGAACCTTGTTTTTCCTCTTCTTGATTAATTAAAATTGGCAATACCATATTTGCTTTGACTTGAAACTGTTTGAGTAGATCGGCATGGCATTTGTTGATATCTGGGTTTTCAACATTCTCTATTATACTAATATAACCTTGTTTATAGCGTTCTATAATATCTGTATTTGGGAAACATGGATCGTCAATAATTTTACCTAAAATTGGACTGCTATCTGCTGCTACAGATTCTTTTTCTACGATACCTTTTCCGTCTTCCAAAAAACGATAAATTAAGACGCGGTCACACTCCAAAAAAAACCGTACTGACTCTACTGTAGTCTCTAATATTTCATCCAAATTTAAAGATTGATGAATCCGGTCTAGAATGAGTCCTAATAAATGCTCTTTTTGTCTAAGTTCCTCCACAGCTAACTCTGCTTTTTTACGCTCTGTAATATCTAGCACTGTACCGAATATACCTATGTATTCTGAGTTATTATCTACGACTAAAGTAGTCTGAGTATAAAGATACCTTAATGTACCATCTGGTCGAATGATTTGATATTCACATTCACAACTTTCGGCTTTTTCTAAGATTATAATTACATTTTTATCCCATAATTGTTGGCTTTCGATGGTAAACATTTCTAGCCATTCTGAATAAGTTGGTTCTGGTCTTCTAGGGTTGAGACCAAAGATGCGAAATATTTCATCTGACCAAGTTATTTTTTGTGTCTTTAAGTCATATTCCCAGTTCCCTAAATGAGCAATTTTTTGTGCTTCTTGTAGCTTTGCTTTGCTTTGTTTTAAAGCGTTTAAATTTTGATTATTCTCATGTGTATAGCGAATTATTCGATTTAATGTATATTCGTTAATTTCTGATTTATTCAAGTAATCTGCTACTCCTTTATTCATTAAATCCATCTCTAATTCTTGATTTTCTATATCTGTGAGTAATACGATTGGCATTTGGCAACCTAGATTAATTGCTGTTTGAAGTATTTCTAACCCTTTTGTTTCTTTGAATTTATAGTCAAGCAAACAAATATCATGTTGATTTTTTTTCATTACTGTTAATCCTGCTTCGTAAGTATTTTCCCAGTCTAGTAATATTTTTGGTGATTCTACCTGTGACAGTAAGTCATAGATCAGAATAAAATAGTCTGTATTGTTTTCTATTAAAAGGACTTTAATTAAATCTTTATTCATCTAATAAATTAGTTTTTACAAACAAAGTTTTTTTTTATATGAGTATTTAAAAGTTAATAAAAAATCATATCTTATATTGCCTAAAGTACTGGAAAAAGTCGCAGCTTGAGTTTTAGTGATACCATTAAGGCCAATTAAGTAGGTTTTTGTGGGAACAAATCATATTTGCTTGAGGTCTTTAATCATCATTGTTTTACTTTTAACTGCGGACTTGATACTTTATATTATCTGCTTTTTTTCTAGTTATTGTGGTGAGTTATGAATCAAGTTACTGGTGATTTTTTGATATTGATAAAGTGAGTCATTGAACTTTGATCGGGTGAGTTAGTCAACTAAGATCGAGTGAAGTAGATGAGTAAACTTTTGTGATCAGCATTATATTCTTCTATATCTTGACTAGACTTTTAGTTTTTTCTTTTTTTATTTTTGATATTAAATTATGGGAACTTTCTCTGTGTCAAGTAAAATATTCGGTTATCTTTGATATGAAATATGATGTAGTATCCGGATAATTAGTTATCGTATAACTCAGGAGTCAGGAGAAAGGAAGGATAAGAGTGGGAATTATCTGGGGATATTCCAGCATTTTATGTGTGCATTGAATGGAAGTAGAGAGTGCGATAGCAGACCTACTAGGTTACCCCTGGGGAAGAACAG
The DNA here is from genome assembly GCF_010692685.1 of Okeania sp. SIO2F5. Lineage (NCBI taxonomy): Bacteria > Bacillati > Cyanobacteriota > Cyanophyceae > Oscillatoriales > Microcoleaceae > Okeania > Okeania sp. SIO2F5. The sequence continues at coordinate 3,144 of NZ_JAAHGU010000095.1, forward strand.
ATAAAAGAATAGAAATGAATATCAAAAATCAAAAAGAAAGACAAACTCCCAGATGGGGCATTAGACTATTAGACAAAGGAATTTATTGTTCAAGAATATAAATGTGGAAATACTGAAAATACCATTGAATTTATTAAATATTTGCAAAGCGCAAAGGCCGGGAAAAAAATTGGCAATATTCTGGGATGGAGCAACTTACCATAATTCCCCAGAATGCGCGAGAATATTTGATCACAATTAATCAAGATTTACCAGAAGAAGAATGGTTGATAAATTGTACAAAATTTGCCCCGAATGCCCCGGAGCAAAACCCCGTTGAAGATATTTGGTTACAAACCAAAAAATTCATCAGACAATATGATCATCTTTGCAGTTCTTTTAAAATAGTTAAGTGGCTATTTAAGTTTTTTGCGCTATGGTCAAATATTCGATTTTCCTAAACTTTTTCATTATGGTATTTTGCCACAACCTAAAAACGTACCTTCCATAGCATTAATTATTCTATTCTTGTGAGGACAATTAAGAGGAGTTTTTATGATGCTTAATTAAAAGGACTTAATATTTCTAATTTTGGTTTGTAGAAGTACCAAAAGTACAATTCCATCTTCTTGAACGCAATCAATATATTGATTGGAGCTAATAATTATACTACGATAATGTGCTTAACTTTGGTGTAGTGAAGTCTTTACCCATAATGTTCAACTATTTACTTTACTTTTGCAGTTCTTAATATTTACTATCTCTATATCCACACTGTGAATACATAAATTTGGCTAAAGGCGAGCATCAAAATACTTAATTGCCGGAAAATAACGGAAGATAATAAATAAAAGAAAAATTACTTCGTTTAACATAAATTAGCATCAGAAGTAAGAGTAGTAAGCAATGACAATCATATCAAATGATTTGATAAATATAGATAAAATTATCTATTCAATGCATTATATTTTAATATGCAAAATAACAATTTATGGTTGGATATGTATTAATATCCAAGTTTGATAATCGCCCAGAACTAACTACCCAAAAATTATTTAACTATTGTGACTGTTCAGACTTTGTTGGTAAGCAAACCAGATGATCATTCTGGATAAATATTAAGCCTTGCTGACGTAATTTACCCATTAGACGAGTCACAGTGACGCGGGTTGAACCAATAGCACTGCCAATTTGAGCATGGGTCAAAGGCCAAGGCAAATAATAACCACTTGTTACTTCTGGTTTGTCTTGGGCGATCCATGGTTCTCCATATTCTTCAATTAATAGCGTCAGAAATCCGAATAATCTGTCAATGGTGCGACGTTGGCCTAGGGTACTTAGCCACAGAAGCTTCCGTTGATGTTGGTATCTAAAGGCATCTAGGACTTCTCTGCGAAAGTGAGGCCAATTATCTAGGTCATGCCAATACATCCAAAGCACAGTTGTTTGATCTGCATGAGCATAAGCTTGAAGTGTAAATGGTGACTGAGCTATCAGTTCAAATGGTTGACCGGCACCGACAAATCCGAGGAAAGCTTCGTCTGAAATATTACTCGTTTTTGACTTGCTAGACTTATTGCGACTGGCACTAATGTGGGCATTACCTACTAAACGAATTGACCCTTTTTGTACTAGATACAGCAAACCTGGACGGGCAGGAATACGTTCATCTTTGCTAAAAGCTCTGCTACGGTAGTGTTCTTCTGCCCAATCTATGATTAGTTGCCAAGTCAGAAATGGCCTGCTGGTAGGTGTAGAAATGCTGGTAGGTTGCATATTCAGTGACATTTCTGGTAGTTCTGGATGTGATGATAGTTGCATTAGTACTCTCTTGTAGTAATAGTTAGCCTTAAGCTCAAATCATTTTGATCAAAGGAATAGAAGCAGATTTTTATCTGTCTGCTTATACCAGTTTTACTCTTAGTATTAGTGTAGCAAAAAACACATCTAATTCTGAATATTCAAGAGAAATTTTATTTATTTGAGGTGGTAATAATATTGACAAAATTATCATTAAAGTGTAATTTAATACAGATTTTACAAAAAGCTCTAAATTTATACCAAGAGCAATTGGAATTATCTTGCAGGTATGAAAATACATTAGAAGTTTGGCAAAAGAAGGAAGAAATTCCAATTAATCAAACTATAAATAATGGAGCAATTGTATACAAGTCAGCGATCGCTCTGAAGTTAGCTTCGGTTTGTCAACAACCAGCTATATATATTGCTACTGAGTTAGTTAAATATTGTAGGGAAATAGTAAATACTGAGACTAATAAAGATACAGAATTTTTTGATATTGAGGTAATTTCATCTGGGATAATTTACTTTTATTTAACTGATTTGAGTATCGCTAATTGGTTAGATTATCTAACTTCTTTTCCCCTAAATTTTGAGCAACAAGAATTACAGGTTGGTGTTGACTTTAACGAAGTCAGAAGTTGTTTTTGTAACGGGGATGTGAGCAAGTATCCAAAAACATTTCGCCAATCAAGGCGGGGTTTTAGACCCAATTACTTTGATAAATCTTTAGAAACTACAAATTTGTTTCCAATTCAGTATAGTCATGCTCGTTGTTGTTCGTTATTGCGGATGGGTATACGCGATCGCCTAATTAATCTTACTCTCATAGATGCAGATACCAGCGGTAAATTTTGGCAGTGGCAAACTTCTAAACCTATATCCTGGCAACAACCGAATGGGCAATTACAATTTTTACATGATGCTGAATATCAATTAATTGCTCAAATTGCTTCGACTCTTGATCGTATCTATTGTGTTTCTAGCAGCAAAAAACCTGTAAATTGGCAAAAAGTAGCTGATGCTATCAGTGTAGCTTTTCAAAATTTTTACAGTCATTGTCGTATTTGGGGTGAGGTGAAGGTGAAAAAACCGAAGTTAGCGCAAGCTAGATTAGGTTTGGTTTTGCTTACTCAGTCTGTACTTAGATTTTTATTAGAAGAAAGGTTAGGTGGGGAAGCACCTGTAGAGCTTTAATTTTGGCATTGCATAATTGCGGGATGATTTTGTCAGAGATCAGAAACCATAATCCCCGTGTCCCCGTGTCCCCGTGTCTCCGTGTCAGCCGAAATCATCCCAGTATTCAGCAACGCCTTAATTTTGGTGTTACAATTTTGATTGTATTCAAAATAAAACTAAGACGTATGAGTTATATTGTAATTTATGACGGCAACTGCAATTTATGTGTAACTTTGGTGCAGGTGTTGGAAAGTATAGACAAAGGTGAGCTATTTGAATATATTCCTATGCAAGATTTAGAAAAACTCAATCAATTTGGTATTACTGCTAAAGATTGTGAAATGGGTATGATTTTGATTGATGGTAATGCACCAGAATGTAGGTGGCAAGGTAGTGATGCAGCGGAAGAAATAGGGCGACTTTTGCCTGTGGGAGATGTTTTTGTGGCAGCATATCGGGGTTTACCAGGAGCAAAATGGATGGGCGATCGCTTTTATGAGCAGATTAGAGATAATCGTTATACGATATTTGGCAAGCGTTCTACTACTTATAATTCCCCTTATCCATTTGGTTGTAAAGCTTCTTTAGACTTGCAGAAGTCAGGGAATAGGGAATAGGGAATAGGGAGAAGTTAAAAGTCAAAAGTCAAAAGTCAAAAGTCAGAAGTTGGAAGTGAAAGTTGATAGACTTAAAGTATTAACTATACAATATAATTTCAACCTATTATTCCACATCATCAGTTGCTGACTATTTGTGACATCCTTAGAGTGAATTGGTAAAACATACAAAGTAGAACGGGAGGTTTTTCATGCTATGAAGGTTAGTCCAAAAAATAAATCTCAAAACTATTGACAATAATTTTATGTCTTTGTTATACTAATTATTAAGATAGCATAGAATCTTAGTATCTATGGTCTGTTGTTGGCTGCTGTCTCATCGATGGTAGACATATATACTCACTCGTATATCTCGATTTGTAATTAATCTTTAGTATAAATAGCTGTTTGCTAAGTTAGTAGTACAAAGGACGGCGTTGTTGAAACGCGTGTATAACATTAATTTGAATTACTTAGGAGTCAGGAGTCAGGAGAAAGAAAAGTACTTTTCGGTTAATCTAACGTAAAGACAATATCTAATCTTGCCACTCAAAGAATTACTCTTAATTTATCTAAATTACTGATTTCATACCTCAAATCACCAACCCCCAAAGAACTAAATACCTACAAGCATCAAGATTTACTACAGATTACTACACTACAAACTTAAGATACACGAGTTAGTACATATATGGACTCTACCATTTATGAGACATTAGCTGAAGCTAGTACCACTTAATATAGTGTTTATTTAGTTTGAGTAATGCTCATTTTATGAAATTCCCTGTAGAAAAATATCCCAATATTATTAGTGAGTCAAAAGTGACATTAGTTGTCACTATTAACTCCTATTTTTTGGAAAGCTTCTATCAAGATAAGGGAGTTTTTTTTGAGTAACTCACTATTTCACTATTAGTGATAGATATCTGATGTTCCGATGCTGTTGTTCGCAAACAACCCAAAGGAAATATCAGTAAAATGATTACAAAAAATCAGCCTTTCATAGATGATTATGGTGATTTAATCTATAAATCTTTAAAGCTTTTAGCTCAAGCTTTATATCCATATATTGAAGAAAAAATGCGAGAATACTACTCAGATAATTGGTTGAAAGAAGCAAAAAATATCTTAAAAAATCAGCAAGGATTAAACAAATGCAACTTAGATGAAGCTTTGCGTAAAGATGTATCTCTGCAACTAAAGCTAATCTATAAACTCTGGGATAATATCTTTAAATATGATTTAAGTCAAGGAACAGAAATGAGTAAATCAAAAGTAAAAAAACTTCTAGATATTCGTAATAATTGTGCCCATTTTTTTCCATTTCCCAAGAAAAAAGTAGATATAGCACTTGACAGTATTATTCAACTACTTAAAACCATCAATGCAGCAGAAGTAGAAAATGTAGAAAAAATAAAAAACAGGAATTATTAGAACTCCTGTTATAAGCAGAAAAAAGCGTGTAAAAAAAAATACTATTAGACATCTCCATAAATTTCAAAAAATCAATTATTATCCATAAATTGTCAATTGTTTATCTCTGTTTCCTGTTCCCTGTTCCCTCTTTTCTGGAGATTTCTATTTGTTGATATTCACTTACTATCATGCTATTTTTTTTAATGTAAGTGTAAGTTGTAGCCTTATCTACTGTAATTTAATTATTTCGGTACAACATAATAAGATTTCAGCTTACACCTAAAATTGGTTGAGTTCGATTATTAGTCTAATTACATTGGGATTATCAAAATGTTCGTATTAATTTCAATTCTTATCTTGTGCGATATTTTCAAACTTTTGCCAATTTACTGAATAATTAAGATTTAAAGCCTCTCTTTTAAAGGAGAAAAAAGCAGTCTAGGGATGGATGGGTTTCCTAACCATATCCAATCGACCAAGAGAAGAAAAAATTTTCCTTAAGAGTCAATCCTCTTCTTTCCAAGGAGAGGTAATTGTTAATAATTAATTATTAATTATTAATTATTAATTGTTGAAATGGTAGCTTATCTAGCCAAAGAGTATATAGCAATTGGCGAGAGGAAAATCAAAGTAATAAACAACGTTTATAGGAACTAGGTTTTGACTGTATTGACGTTCCTACAACAGAAAAACAGAGTGTCGATCAAAAATTAATAGCTGACTGTGAAAGAGAACTTAATTCTATTCCATCTACTGACATATTAATTTTAATTACTGGAGATGGAGACTATAAAAATCTTGTTCGTCAATGGCAAGCTAAAGGTAAAAAAGTCATCATTTTTGCCAATTCAAATAATGCCAGTCAAAAATTACTTAGTGTTGCTGACGAATATTATTTTGTAGACAAAAAACTATCAGAATTATTGGAAGTAAAAACTAGGCTTATACAAATGGCATAATTAGGATTTTCCATTTAATTTGGCGCAATTTGTAAATCAACTTCAGAGAGGTTATGATTCCAGAAAATATAGGATTTAGTTGTTTGAAGTGCAACAATAATCTTTATCTCCCCCGGTTGATAAAGTGGAAAATGTTTTTAGGTAAAGTCTAAATATAGAAACCCAGTTTCTTTTCTATCTTAGAAAGAAAAATTAACTGGGTTTTCGATAAAATTTATCTATTTATTATGTTTATACTTCAATTTTAATTAAGTACTATTAATCAAATATTAGTCGAGACAATTAAAAAAATTAGTTGATATAATTTTATAAAAAATGTAGGAGTAGACTTGAGATGACTATCCATAATAAGCACGAGATAATTGGTAAAGCTTTGAATATTTTGAGTAAGAATTTATATCCATATATAGAAGATGTAATTAAGGAATTTCATCAAGAAAATTGGTTGCAAGTAGTACAAGAGACATTAAAGGGTGAAATTAGACAACTCAAAAGGAAGAAAAGCATCGAAAAGGCTTTAATTGAAGATGTATCTCTACAACTTAAATTAATCAAGAAGCAGTGGGATAAAGTATTTCAAAGAAAACTGGATAAAGCATTTTTATTAATAGTAGAAGAACTCATAGAAGTCAGAAATGACTGGGCACATGGCTCTCCATTCTCTGTAGATGACACCTATCGATATCTTGACAATATTACTCGGATTCTTAAAATTATCAATGCAGAGGAAGTGGAGGAAGTAGAGAAAGAAAAGCAAGAAGTATTACGGCTTTTATCTCAACAACAATTTCGTGGTGAAACTCCTCATAGTTATTCTGTTTCTGAAGAGGAAGAAAGACAAATTAGAGAACAATTAAACGAATTACTGGAAAAAATTTATTTCCAAGATGCTTCTCTTTTACAACTTGCTTTAATCCACCGGACTTATCTTTATGAAAATCCTACAGAAGTCAGCGTCGATAATAATCGTTTAGAATTTCTTGGTGATGCTTTGCTAAATTTTCTTAGTGGCGAGTATCTATATCGTAAATACCCAAAAATGAAAGAAGGTGACATGACTCAAAAACGTTCCAGTTTAGTGGATAATCAACAATTAGCAAAATTTGCCATAGATTTAAACCTCGGACAATTTATTTTGTTAAGTAAGGGTGAAGAATTACAGGGAGGGCGTGAAAATTATTCATTACTTAGTGATGCTTTTGAAGCAGTTATTGGTGCTTATTATATTGATTCTGGTATTGAGGCAGTGCGCAATTTTTTAGAACCAATTTTTGCTGAAGCTCTGGAAAAATCTGTTGATTTAGAGCCTGAAAATAAATCTCTTAATATTGAAAATCCTAAAGGCTTATTTCAAGAATTGGTACTAAAAAATGGTACAGATGTGCCAAGATATAAAACTGAAAAATGTGGCGGTTCTGATCATGAACCAAGTTTTATATCTCGGGTATTTGTAGCTAATAAATTGTATGGCGAAGGTCAAGGAGGGAGTAAAAAAGAGGCTGAAAAACTTGCTGCAGAAAACGCACTATCTAAGTTGAGACAAAGAAGATTAATATAGATAGAGTAGTTTTCAAGTCTTGGAGGTACAAATTTTTATGCTTTTAGAGAATAGGGAACACCAGATATGGAAATAGGGAATAAAATTTATAGATTAATTTTTAACTGTCGCTAATTATCCTAAAATTTGCTTGCTGTAAATACAGTATATTCGGCAATTAATCTGGTACAACTGATACAGCAAATTTTTTTCCCTATTCGCTCTTCCCTACTCCCTAAAATCATCAACATAAGTATTTCTAGAGAGTAGTAAACTGCTATAAGTAGGTAGGTTTAATTAGGGCTTGCTGATTAAATCTAAAAGCATTGACATATAAAGAATTTAGTCTTTTTGGAGTCGAAAAAAGTGCCTGGTTTTCAGTTCTTCATGCTCAAAAAGGAGCGTATTTTAGGCTCATAGTTGGGCAGAAAAATCATTCTTACAATTGTTACTCCTACCTCCTCGCTCCCGACCCTTTTCTCCTGTCTCCTGTCTCCTGTCTCCTGTCTCCTACCCCTACTAAAAGACTTTTTCAGCAAACCCTAATTATCCATAAAATCGTGATGGAAATTCAAAACTTGGAAAATTTCTGGAAAACTTCTTGCGGGCTTAATTTTCAGATTCTTCGTTTTAACATTTATTTATGCTGACCTAACTTATCAAGAAATTAAAATTTGTAATATGACAAAGAAACTACCTGAATTTAAAAATCCTGAACTTTTAAAACAAGCTCTAACCCACCGCTCTTTTTTAAATGAAAATTCTGGAGAAGAAGATAACGAAAGTCTCGAATTTCTGGGGGATGCTG
>NZ_JAAHGU010000095.1:11517-28708 GCF_010692685.1 Okeania sp. SIO2F5
ATGACAAAGAAACTACCTGAATTTAAAAATCCTGAACTTTTAAAACAAGCTCTAACCCACCGCTCTTTTTTAAATGAAAATTCTGGAGAAGAAGATAACGAAAGTCTCGAATTTCTGGGGGATGCTGTGTTAGGTTTCCTAGTAGGAGAACTACTCTATAGACGTTATAAAGAAGAATATGATTTAAAACCTAAAGAACTGACTCGTCTCCGTTCACTTTTAGTAGATGAAAAACAATTGGCAAAATTTGCAACTCAACTAGAAATAGGTGAATTAATGCGCCTTGGTAAAGGAGCAGAAAAAGATGGAGGTCGTCAAAACCCGGCCTTACTTAGTGACACTTTTGAAGCAATAATTGGAGCCTTTTTTCTAGACTCAACTTTGACGAAAGTTCGCCCTTTTGTGAAAAAACTTTTTCAACCAGTTGCAGATGAAATAATTTTTTCAGACAATGATTTAGTAGATACTAAAGCTAAATTTCAACAGTGGGCATTAGAAGAAATTAAAAAATTCCTAGATATGAATCTAATAAATGCGGTGGTTTAGACGATAAACCTATTTTTTTGTCTCAAGTATTTGTGGATAATACAAAGTATGCTCAAGGTGAAGGAGGTAGTAAAAAAGATGCAGAAAAACTTGCTGCTGAAAATGCCCTAGCTAAATTGAAACAAGAAGGATTAATATAGACGAATCTCAATAAATGTAAGATTGGCAAATGACAAAGAAACTACCTGAATTTAAAAATCCTGAACTTTTAAAACAAGCTCTAACCCACCGCTCTTTTTTAAATGAAAATTCTGGAGAAGAAGATAACGAAAGTCTCGAATTTCTGGGGGATGCTGTGTTAGGTTTCCTAGTAGGAGAACTACTCTATAGACGTTATAAAGAAGAATATGATTTAAAACCTAAAGAACTGACTCGTCTCCGTTCACTTTTAGTAGATGAAAAACAATTGGCAAAATTTGCAACTCAACTAGAAATAGGTGAATTAATGCGTCTTGGTAAGGGAGCAGAAAAAGATGGAGGTCGTCAAAACCCGGCCTTACTTAGTGACACTTTTGAAGCAATAATTGGAGCCTTTTTTCTAGACTCAACTTTGACAAAAGTTCGTCCTTTTGTGAAAAAACTTTTTCAACCCGTTGCAGATGAAATAATTTTTCCAGATTCAGAAAGTGATGCACAAACAGATGATTTAGTAGATACTAAAGGTAAATTTCAACAGTGGGCATTGGCAAAATTTGGAGAAAATCCTAAATATGAATCTAATAATGGAGAAGGTCCAGACCATGCCAAAATATTCACTGCTGAAGTTAGAGTTAAGGGAAAGTTATATGGTGTTGGAAAAGGTCATCGTAAACAAGAAGCTGAAAAACGGGCCGCAGAAAAAGCTCTGAGAAAAGTAGGATTAATTTGAATAAAAAATATGAGTGCATCTCAATTTTGAATAAAGCCAAAAATTTATCGCTTTTAGGCAACAGACAACAGGCAACAGGCAACAGGGAATATATAGGAAAAAAGTATTTTTGCAAATATTGAGATGCACCCAAAAATATGGGGCAAAAAAACGGCGTTGCTGAATTAGTTTATGATATTAATCTTAATTAGGGTTTGCTGAATAAAGTCTTTTTGTTAGGGTAGGCAGTAGTACGAAGTCAACCCACCCCTAACCCCTCCCAGGAGGGGAAAAAAGAAGGGGTAATTATTAATTATTAATTGTTGAACCCTATGTCTATCAAATTAAGCAACTGCTTGACGTCCTTCAGTTTGACCAAACCGAATATAATGTTCTAACCCATTGATAAATAAACCATTTGCCACTGCATCAGCAATTACTGGGTAAGTGGCCAGATAAAATTCTTCATCAAAAGCAAACTGAGGCGATCGCCCTTCTAAAAAACCAAATTCTAACCAATGTTCAAACCCGTTATTAAATAAACCATTTGTCACAGCATCTGCTACACCGGAATTTTCTAGCAAGTAAAGATTTTCGTTGAAACTGCTAGGAATATTGGGAAAGGGAATATTTGGAGGTTGACTACTAGAGTTTAGTTTCGCAACAAAAATATCGTTCGCTGTACTACTACCACCTGGAATAAATTCAGGAAAAGCAGTGGAGTTGCTGGAACCAACAATATAAGCATTACCAACTTCATCTACTGCAATGTCATTGCCAAATATACCCAAATTATTGTTGGTCTCAAAGGAAATTGAATATTCTACAGTTCCACCATCGTTAGATATTTTTCTGACAAAAGCATCGGCAAAATTATCGTTACCAATAATATAAGTATTACCGACCCCATCAATATCAAGACCCTCAATAGACTCAAAATTTGCTCCACCTAAATAAGTCGCATATCCAACAGAGCGATCGCTATTAATTTTCATTAAAATTCCATCACTTTCACCCCCAGCAAAATTATCTTGCAAAGCATTAACAGTGGGAAATTCTCCAACTGGGGGTACTACTGCATCACCTCCGATAATTTGACTACCGGAAGATCCTCCTACATAAATGTTGCCCACTTCATCTACGGCAATGCTATTACCAGTATCTCCATCTACCGCACCATAGTAAGTGGAAAAAATTAGGTCGCTACCGTCACTATTAAGTTGGGTAATGAATATATCTCGGTCCCCACCTAAAGAATTTTGTACTGCATTTTCAGTGGGAAAGTCAACGGAGCGAGTATCACCAGTTATATAAGTATTGCCACTACTATCTATAGTAATATCGTTACTTACCTCCGTATCATTTCCACCAAATAAAGTTGAGTAGATTAACTGACTACCATCAGTAGATATTTTACTGACAAAACCATCACGATTAAATTCATTAATTAAAGTATTTTGTAGGGCGTTTTCTGTGGTAGGAAAGTCGCCAATACCAGTAAGAGGAACTATGGGAAAACGGAGTAAAGCACCTGTATCTCCTGTTATATAAACATTGCCATTATCATCTACAGCAATACCACTACTAAAATCGTTATCTTGCCCACCTAAATAAGTAGAATATTCAATATTAGTACCATCATTAGATAGTTTAATTACAAAAGCATCTCCTAAAAATTCACCCCCACCATAGGTATTTTGTAAAGCATTTACTGTCGGGAAGTCAACAGAATTAGTATTACCTGTGACGTAGATATCTCCACTTTCATCTACTTCAATATCTGTACCAAAATCATCACCACTTCCACCTATATATGTAGAATAAATCAGAGTTCCATCAGGAGAATATTTAGCAACAAAAGCATCGCCAAAACCAAATTCATTACCTCCAGCAAAGCTATTTTGTACAGCATTTGCAGTTACTGTAAAATCTATAGAGTTGGTACTACCTGTAATGTAAATATTGCCTTCTTCGTCCGTAGTTATGCCTCGTCCATCTTCAAAATTACTGCCTCCTAAAAGGTCAGAATATTCTATATTTACGTTATTATTTGAAGGAATTTGGGAACCGAAATTTAACCCTGGGTTACTAATCAAAACTATATCATTATTTTCTGGGAAATTTTCCACTGGAGTAATTACATCTGGAGAAACTTCTATTGGTGGTGGCGGTGGAAAATCTGGAGGTGTTAATGTTATCTGTGACTGTTCAATTAGAGAGTTTAATTCATCCATAATTAGTACTAAATTAAATTCAAAATTTACTGAGAAATTATTTTGGTTATTATACAATAATTATTTCTTAATACATGGCTAATTAGTCAGTATTATTACCGATTATTTTATCTAAATATTAGATATAGCAATTCCCATATTGTTGAGGTACAAAATTCCTTTGTTGCGCGGGAGTAGGAAATAGCAAAGAAGAAAAACAACTATACCTCATACCAATTTGAAAAAAGAATGTTACTAATAATAAGTGCAATAAAAAGATTTTGTAGAAAATGTCCCTTTGACAAAAAAGAGAATTTCCAACCTACAAACTGGTACTAAATATATTCATTCTGACTCCTGAATTCTGAATTCTGTTTGCGGAGCATTCCGTAGGAAATTCTCAGAAATACCCTAGCTATTTGTAGGAAACATTTATAAAATTGGTATCAGTAACTTGAAAAACATTATATTATTCAATTTCATCTCTAAAAACTTAACCATTAATCATTGATTTTTTTATTTTGAACCTATCCCACTATTTTTACAGCATATTTCGGGCAAATGAGGTATAGGGTAAATGATGAAAAAATTGTAGTGCGGGCATCTTGCCCACTCCGGGGTGTACCTCATAACAACGGCAAGCGCTTTAACAAGTTTATTTGTTTAAGTAATACCAATTTGAAAAAAGAATGTTACTAATAATAAGTGCAATAAAAAGATTTTGTAGGAAATGTCCCTTTGACAAAAAAGAGAATTTCCGACCTAAAAATTGGTATTAAATCTATTCCCATACGGCTTCTGAATTCTGTTTGCGGAGCATGACAAACGGAAATTCTAAAAAATACCCTAGCTATTTGTAGCAAACATTTATCAAATTGGTATAAAATGTGTTTGAAAAGCTTAATTTTTCGTTTTTAACTCTCAAAATATTTAGGGTTTTTAGCAAAAATTTTATTACTGAAATAGTTTTTTTTGATTTTGAATTTAATACAAATTCTCAAAAGTAATACTATACTTATGTGACACTTCAGTTATTAAATAATTAATACAGAAAAAGTCCCTTTTTGTTAATTAGCAGCTCAGTTAATGTTAATTATTCTTCTGTTTATTTCTCCCTCTCCGCGTCTCCGTGTCTCCCCTTCTCCCTGTCCTCAATAACCCCTACTCCCTCTTTTCTGGATTTTTCCAAAGGATAAATATCTGCACTACTCGCCGACCATTCCCACATAGAACCAGAGTAATTTTTCACCTTAAATCCCAAATCTTTCAATACAGAAGTAGACCAAGCAGAACGTACACCACCCGTACAATAAGTAACAATAATTTTATCTTTTGTAATTCCCTTTTCTGCCAACATTTCTAAAATTTTATCCCGCGATAATAACATCCCATTATTATCTAACCAATACTTAAAATAGATATGAATTGCCCCTGGAATATGACCCCCACGTTGTTCTCCATAAGGTGTTTTTCCAGCATATTCTTGTGGCTCCCTAGTGTCAATAATTACCAGATTATCTTTTCCTAAACTTGTTTTTAATTCATTCTGACTAATATGCCAATTTTCATTCTGATTAACCACAAAATCTCCTCTAGGTGGAGAATTATTTTTCGTAAACTTAACTGTAGGAAAACCCCCTTTAACTAAAGCAGTAAAACCTCCATCTACTAAAAAGGATTTTTGATGACCTAAAGTGCGTAACATCCAAACTATTCTGCCATCCTCTCCCCAACCATTTATGGTATTACCAAACACTATTACTGGTTTGTGATTAAAAATGCCTATAGCTTGTAATTTTTCTGTCAAAACTTTGTCATCTGTAAGTAATTTTCCTTTAAATGGAGATTGAGACTGAGAAAATTCTTGCCAACTTATACAAGTTGCGTTTAACAAACTTTGAGGATTCAATATTTTACAAGAACGAGCATCTAAAATTGTTGCTCCTTGTGCAACTAATTCCTGAGCTTGAGCAGAGCTAATTATCCATTTATTTTTGATTATTTGTTGGGGAAATTCATTAATGACAAACTGAGAATCAATAGATTGATTTTTGATTATATTGGTAGTTTGAATAAAACTGGATACCGCCAATGTAGAAATTAATCCCAATATCATTAATCCTATCAGTGCAATAATTTTAACTGTATTTAAATTGAGGGGATTAAACATACAGCAATTTCCTCATTAATAAATTATGTAGTGGCGTAACACGCCTAAAATATTGCAATACTAGGGGGGGGTTCTGCGCTATTCTTAATTGCTCAACATTAAATTTAGATGAACGCACCCCACACCTTTTAATCTTTTGTATACAAACAATCTCTTAAAAAATTATGTATATCATATTTTATGAGAAAGGAAGAAAGAAAAAACATTAAAGTAAAAAACTTTATTTTCAATCTTCCCTTGATCTTTAATTACTGAATTATGAAGATTTAAAGCCTCTATTTTTAAGGATGAAAAAGAAAAAAAATATTTTAGTAAACTCTCTTCTTTTAAGGAGAATTAATTATCTTTTCTGTAGTGGGTTTAATACCCAACCGTCTACAAAGTGCTTAAAATTGTTTGGGGTTTAATCCATAAGCAATTTTTCCTTCTGCCTTCTGCCTTAAAATCATCTTTTTTTTAATCCTAAATCAACAGCAACTTTATGAGCGCAGGCAAAACCAGAAAATGCCACAGCATTTAAACCTTGACCAGGAAATGTACTATCTCCAACACAATATAAACCAGGTATTGCAGTACGATTAAATGGCATTGCTAATAGACCTTTTAACTTACGACTAGGAATAGGTCCATAAGTGCCATCTTCACGATTTAAAAATTTTTGATGGGAACGAGCTGTTCCTACTTCCATATAATCTAAACCAGCATCTAAAGCAGGAAAAATATTTTCTAATCTATCAATAACTCTCCCCGCAGCTTCTTCTTTTTTTGCTTCATATTCTTTGATACTTAATCCTTGCCAATCTTCTATATAACAAGGTGTAAAACTATGAACAATATGATAACCTTTTGGCGCTAAATCTGGGTCTAAAAGTGTAGGAATAGAGACAAAAATAGTACCTTCTGCATCCTCCATTTTCTCCCAATTTTCTAAGAGAATATGATGACATTCTGTACCTTCTGGAAATACGGAAGCTTCTACTCCTAAATGTAAACTTAAAAAACTTGGTGACTTTTGATAATTACTGCGCCATTTTTTCTCACTTGACGGTATCTTTTCTGTTGGAATTAACTTGCCAAAAGTATCCCATCTCGTCGCATTAGAAATAACCCGTTTACCTCGATAAACCTTTCCATTAGTTAACTTCACTCCTACCGCTTTTCCCTTTTCAATAATAATTTCTTGAACCCGAGATTTATATCTAATTTCTCCCCCTGTTTTCTCCAAACCTTCTACCAATTTTTGAGAAATTTTACCCACACCACCTTTAGGATAATTAATACCACCATAATGCCGATCGGAAAACACCATTCCAGCATTAATCATTGGTGTTAAATCTGCCGGCACTACTGACCAACAATAACATTCCATATCAATAAACTTTAATAATTGTTTATCGCTAATATATCGACGTGCAACATCACCTACATTTTGGGGTAAATACTTCAATAAACCTAGACAAGAACCAGGATTTTGAAAAAATGATTTGGAGAGATATTTTAATTCTTCTAGAGATAATAACTCCATAGAATTGAGATAATTAAACACTGTCCAACATTCATCATAAAATTGACGAATTCCTTTTTTTTCATGGGGAAATATTTGAGTTAACTCTTGGATAAACTTTTCATATTCTTGGTGAACTTTTAACTCTAAATTATCTGGTAGATGATAATGTATTTGTACGGGGTCGGGGATTGTTTCTATGCTAACATTTACCGCATCTAAAGCACGAGTCAGTAAATTTGTTGTACCTTTTTTACCAAAACCAAATATCATTGATGCACCAACATCAAATGTGTATCCCTCCCTCTCAAAATAACCAGAGCTACCACCAGGAATAGTATAACTTTCTAATACTATAACCTTGCCTCCTTTAGCTGCAAGTTGAGTAGCTGTAACTAAACCACCAATACCAGAACCGATAACTATTGCATCATATTCAAGTATTGGAGGAAATTTATCAGTTAATGACTGAGATGCAGGAGAAATTGTCATAGTAACACCTTTGAAAATTTGCTAGATTTCAGTGTAGCGCTTATGATGTTAATAGTGTTTGACTTGAGTCAATCAAAGTTTAGTAGTGGCGTGACAAAGCGGTCGAGGGATGGCGAGGAAACCTGCGCCATATCCAATCAACCAAGAGAAATAAAGTTCAATATTTCAAACCTCTGACTTTAACTAGAGGTACTAATAACTGATAACTGATAGCTGATAACTGAAATGACTATGCAACTTCGTGTTTATGTCCCACCTCATCCTTTAGTAAAACATTGGTTAGGCGTAGCTCGTGACATAAATACACCCTCTGCTCTATTTCGTTCTGCAATGACAGAATTAGGCCGATGGTTAACCTATGAAGCAATTCGAGATTGGTTACCAATAATAGAAACAACAGTACAAACTCCTTTAGCTGAATGTCCTGCTACTTTTGTTAATCCTCAAGTCCCTGTCGTAGTAATACCAATTCTCCGAGCTGGTCTAGGATTATTAGAAGGGGCGCAAACTGTTTTACCTTTGGCATCCATCTATCATCTGGGAATAGTTAGAAATGAAGAAACTCTCGAACCTAGCTGTTATTTGAATAAACTGCCTCCCCAGTTTGCCCCTAATGCTCGGGTTTTGATTTGCGACCCAATGTTAGCTACTGGTGGAACAATTATGCAGGCCATGACTGAATTAACTGAGCGTGGGGTTGATGTTGCTTCAATCAGAATTATTTCTGTAGTAGCTGCTCCTCCTGCTCTACAAAAGTTGAGTGTTAGTTATCCTGACTTGGTTGTTTACACAGCAACTATTGATGAGGTTGTTAATGATGTTGGCTATATTATACCAGGTCTTGGCGATGCTGGCGATCGAACTTTTGGTACTTAAGTTATATCAAATCCGGTGGGGTTGCACATAGAATCTGGTTATATAATATATATATCCAATATTAACGAAGTCAGAAATCAGAAGTCAAAAGTTATTTTTGTCACGGGGATTTGAGCAACTCTCCAAAAATATTTTCCCTTAAAAGGCGGGGTTTTAAACCCAATTATTTTGATAAAAAATCAGATCAATTATCGCACTATTATTTATCAATTCTTTCCCTCTACTCCCTACTCCCTTTTTTGGAGGATATGTTTAATATCTGTTGATAATTCTATAATTACTTCAATATTTCATCTTCCCTACTCCCCCACTCCCCCAAGGCTAATTCTTTGTCGTCAGAGAATATTTACAACCCTATATTTTTTTGAGATCCTGTGCTTCCCACAGTCCCCGCACTCCCCACCCCCCTCCTTTTTTCTCTGGTGACAATAAATTGACCCTGCCCCACTCCCCTACTCCCAACTATATAATAAGTATTCAACGGGATTTTATATTACTGGCCACTTGAAGCAAATCAAAATTAATTTATTTTTGACATTCTATTAAGAATATGCTAGATTGTAATGATTAAAGATTAACATAAACGATTAGCTATTTGCTAAATATGAGTAATAGAGATGGTTTTGCAAGTGGTTTGATTGCAGGAGCAGCAGTAGGCGGCTTGGTTGGTGGGTTATTGGGAATTTTAGTAGGAGCAAGGGTATCTAATGATGCAGATGAGGCAGAAAATTTATTAGAGATTCAAGATACTGAAAAACAAAAAGCCATAAAAGAATCAGAAATTATAGAAGAGACTCGTCAAACCTTGGAAGGTAAAATAGCCCAATTGAATCAAGCAATTGATGAAGTGCGCCAACAAATAAATGGTGTTAATGGAAGCTTGACAAAATCTGGGCGATCGCTCTCTGAAGAATCCTCAAATTATTAAGAATAAATCTAGATTTTATGAAATAGATTTTATATATAGCCCAGAATGAAAGATGAATAAGGCAAAGCTGTGTTAAAATAGACTTTAATATCTATGAATGAATTTTTGTAGTTTCAGAATAATAACACTTATGAATGCCTCCATAGGACTACTAGCACAAACTTTAGGAACATTTGTACAAATATATTTAATTTTAATGTTCATTAGGATCTTATTAAGTTGGTTCCCTAATATTAACTGGTACGATCCACCATTTTCTGTATTGAGTCAATTGACTGATCCTTATCTAAATATATTTCGTTCTATTATTCCACCCTTGGGAGGTATAGACTTTTCTCCCATAATCGCTATATTTGCTCTCCAGTTTGTTGCTCAAGTTTTGACTGGGTTACTAAATGGCTTGGCTTATTAGTATCTATCAATATAGTTTTCTTTTAAAAAAACTTTGAGGCAGATTGAAAAAAGATATTAATTCTGAGAACTCAACCTGCCTTCAATAATTAAAACCCATCAAATTCTTCAATAGTTTGCCACCGAACTTTATGAGAAAAGCCAGATGATTTAAACTGTTTAAGTCTCAATGGAGTAGGCAGATTTGCTGGTATGGAAACTCTAATTTCAAAATCAGTTACACCTGGGGGGACTTCTTCAATTGACCCAAGTCTTGTACGATTTTCCATGACATTATTGTTATCCGCGTCATAAATACGTCCATACACATCAGCATCATATAAAGTTTTATCAGAAGCATTTTTGGCTTTACCACCGATAATAAAGCACTTAGCTGCCATACTAGAACCACTGGAAATCATTCCTTTTTCTAAACTAGAGGGACATTCTTTGTATTCTAGGTCGTATAGTTGAACTGGAATTGCTGCCAAGGCAGTGCTAGTCCAGAGCCAAGTGACTATGGCAACAAGGGTAGATATCACAATATTGGAAAAAAATGGCGCTCTCATGTAATAAAAATTTAGAGTGAGAATTATAAGTAACTCTAGCTTATTTTCTGAAAAGGTTATCAAAAAAAAATGAGTATAGTGAAACTAAGCAGCTAAAATAACCCTTGAATATATTGGTTATAGTCTGTCTTAATAGTTTGCATTAACGTAACGTTGGGTAGAAAAAAATCCGTAGCAGACTATTGCTATTTCTTTTCTTTTGCAGGTTTAATACCCCACAGTCACTTGCAATACTTAAAATTGCTTGGTGTTATCAGATACGGAGTGGCTGATCGTTGACTATCCATAAGCAACTCTGACTTCTGCCTTCTGCCTTATTCAAGCTTTTTGCCAGTCAGGCCTCAAATTTTTTGCCCCTCGCAAATAGGTATGAACAATTTTTTTGGCCTGAGTTTCTGGCATATTCACATGAATCAAAAATCTAATACAACGTTCTAAACTACCTTCAACGTGCATCTGCTGCACATCTAATAAAGGTACATTATTCCAGTTGGGACGTTGGCGGGCGATCGCAGCAGGAAAAATAGCATCTAAGTCACGAGTCACAGAGAAAGTCGTACTAATAATTTGGCCTGGTTCGATTTGATTATGGTTCTCTAGCTCATCTAGTAGTTCCGTTACTGCCTCTTGAATAGCTTCTTTTGAGTTTTCTGAGACAGTAGTTGCCCCACGAATTGCTTGAACTCGCCACACCACACCAAAATCCTCCCAATCAACAACTTTTTATTTTAACTTAAGGTCGATACAGCCACAAAGGTAAACCATTGGTAGAAACTTCAAATTCTACCCAACTTTGAGCTGCCGACAGTTTTGATGATACCTGATTATTACCCAAAACTCGATTTACTAGAGATTTTGGTTTTTCGAGAGTACAACTCTCCGTCTTCTCTGGGTCTAATTTTATCAGTTCACAAAGCCATTTACGGGCATCTTCTTCAGTACCTAAACGGTCAACCACACCTAATTCTAATGCCTGTTCTCCTGTAAAAATTCGGCCATCTGCAAAACTTCTGACAGTTTCTACAGCTAAATTTCGCGCCTCAGCCACTATTTTGACAAATTGCTGATAACTATTATCAATCAAGTCTTGGAGAATTTGCTTCTCTGGATCTGTCATTTCTCGGTCGAAGGCTAATATATCTTTGTATGGACCAGACTTTACTACTTTAAAAGAAACCCCTACTCTTTCCAAAAGACGTTCTATATTGTTGCCTCGCAAAATCACCCCAATACTACCTGTAATTGTCCCAGGATTAGACACAATATGTTGAGAACCCATGCCGATATACACGCCCCCAGAGGCTGAAATATTGCCGAAGCTAGATACAATTTTGACTTTATCTTGCAAATTTTTCAGGGCATTGTAAATTTCGTGAGAGTCAGCAACAGTACCCCCGGGACTATCTATTCTCAGTAACAGACCCGGAAATTTTCTTTCTTCTACTGTTTTCAGTGCTTCTAAAACTCGCTTTCTGGTGTCGCTCGCGATGACACCATTAATTTCAATTCGGGCAATTTGTTTACGATACCGAGGCTTAAATGGCCAAATCATACTTTTATTCAGTCAAAAGTAAAATTTAATTATAGCACAAATTATCTGAATTTATTTAGTAACATATTCAACTTAAATTGTCAACAAAGATAATATTTAATGAATATTTGGAAATTTTGCCTTATTATTAATTCATTAAATTTAATAATAGATACTTCTATGAAAAATTGTTACAATTTGTAAATAAAGTTTTAATATTAAAATGTATAAAATAATGACCAAAAAATAGGGTCAATAGTCTCCCCTTGGCTGCGCCACGAGCTGTCGCTCTACAAGGGGACAGAAAAATTAAACTTCAGTATTTCGGTGCCTCTGATTTACCTAGGTCATGCTGCGCAAACAGCGGTCGGTACTGATAACTGATGACTGATAACTGATAACTGAAATTACTATGCAGCTAAAACTGACTAACTCAAAACTCCCCTTTGCACCACTGTTACTAATTGCTCCCTTTTTCTTCTGGGGAACTGCAATGGTAGCTATGAAAGGTTTTATTCCTCAGACAACGCCATTTTTTATGGCAGCAATGCGTATATTGCCAGCAGGTATATTATTGTTACTGGTAGGAATGATTCAGGGAAGACCTCAACCACAAGGAAAAATAGCTTGGTTGTGGATTTTATTATTTGCCTTGGTAGATGGTGCTTTGTTTCAGGGGTTTTTGGCTCAAGGGTTAGTCAGAACAGGTGCTGGTTTGGGTTCGGTGATGATTGACTCCCAACCTCTGGCAGTAGCTATTTTATCATTGTGGTTATTTCAAGAGAGAATTAGATTTTGGGGTTGGTTAGGGTTAGGTATTGGTGTTTTTGGTATTAGTTTAATTGGTTTGCCCGATGAATGGATCGGGAATTTGCTGCATCCAGAAACAATAGAAGCATCTCTAGGAATAGATGCACTGTTTCAAAGTGGAGAATGGTTAATGTTATTAGCATCTCTATCTATGGCAGTAGGAACAGTATTAGTGCGTTGGGTTTGCAAATATAATGACCCAGTTATGGCAACTGGTTGGCATTTGATTTTAGGTGGTGTTCCATTACTTGCTCTTTCCGCTGGGTTTGAGTCTGGGCAGTGGGTTAATATCGATCAATATGGTTGGATAGCTATGGGTTATGCGGCAATTTTCGGCAGTGCGATCGCCTATGGTTTATTCTTTTATTTTGCTTCTTCTGGAAATCTTACGAGTTTAAGTGCTTTAACTTTTCTAACTCCAATTTTTGCTTTATTGTTTGGCAATTTGTTTTTAGGAGAAGTTTTGAGTTCGCTACAGTCAGTGGGAGTGGGTTTAACTTTAGTTAGTATTTATTTGATTAATCAACGGGATGTATTAGCTGAGAAGTTGAAATTGAGGAGTTCAAAACAAAAAGATGTTTCAAATACCACTACAGGCAAATTATTGAAACAGTCTCAACAGGAAGCAGTTGAAGTTAAGGTGCCAGTTGGAGTTGAAATATCAGAGAAAATTTAACTACAGTGGTTTTAATTTGGGTAGACCATAGTAGGGATTATTTCCTGGGTTATGCTCGGCAAACGCGAATCATACCTAGAAAATTTTAGTTTTGACTTGAGGTCATCAATATGAAAACCGCTGTAAGTAGATTATAATCAAGTACTTGTTTATAGTTGGACTTGTTGATCAAAAAAATAAGTGCTTTAGGAACTAAAGCACAACTACTAGCCTAATTATACTGAAATTAGGTGTTGCACAATAGAGAATGATATTCTAGAATTTTATTGAGAGATGGATTGCTATCTATGTAAATCTTGAATTTATCTTACAGCGCTTTTCAAATTGATGAACCACATCTTCACAAGCAAAACCTTGTAAGGACGTTCCATGGAATGTCCCTACTGTGGTCTACGCAAATGAAAACCGCTGTAACCTGATATGTCCATATTTCTAAGAGAGTATCCAGATTTGTATTAGGATCTGGACAGTACAAAGTTCTTAGTGGAAAAAATGACGTTGGTGAATTAAGGTATGATTTGAGAAAGGAGCGATCGCGATCTTAGGCAGAAAAATTATGGAATGTCCAAATGGATAAATCAACTAACATCAATAAAAATAGCCAAAAGAAAGGAAAGCAAAACTATATCTGTGTAGAATGTGGTTGTCAATTTATTGATGGCGATGAAACTTATAGAGGTTATAGTGATGAACTCTCCAGATAAATGCTGAAAAATGTATGTAAATGGTATGGGATGCTTCAATTAAGACCTATTCAAAGTCTGTCAAACTGCTTGAAGGCTGGCATTTGCCCAACTGTTGTTGATGATCGCAGCGCGATCGCTCTGGGCATAACGTCAGTTCTATCACAAACTTTATAAAATGACAATTTCACATCTACTCAAGACAACTAAAATCTATCTAGAAACCGATGTTTATCCCCGATCAAATGAAATCGATTTTTCTCCAGAGTTACTTTATCAAGCCTTAGACGGCTTAGGTAAATTAGGAGTATTAACATTACGTGTCTCCCAACAGTGGGGTGGAATAGGAATGACTTCAGAAACCTTCGTTCAATTTCAGGAATTAGTCGCACGATATTCCGGCGCATTAGCTTTTTTACAAACTCAACATCAAAGTGCATCCGCCATGCTGATGCAGAGTTCAAACACTCAACTTCAGGAGGTTTATCTTCCCAAAATGAGTGATGGAAAAATAAAAATCGGGGTGGGTTTTTCTCAAATCAGACGAACAGGAAATCCAACCATTACAGCGATTCCAGTTGAAGGGGGGTATCACATCAATGGTTACGTTCCTTGGGTGAGTGGATGGCAAATTTTTGATCAATTTATTGTGGCAGCAACCTTAGCGGATGGTCAAGCTGTATTTGGTTTAGTTCCGTTTCAAAATAGCGAACAAATTTCATTCAGTCAGCCCATGTCTCTGTGTGCCATGACTTCAACCAATACCGTTACTGCTACACTCAATCATTGGTTTTTACCCGCAGAAAAAGTTGTTTCAATTCAACCCATAGATTGGATTCATCAAAGGGATCAAAAAAATGCATTACCAGCCAGTTTTTTAGCCCTGGGCTGTGCTAAAGCTGGGTTAGATATTCTGGAAACAGTTTTTGAACAAAAGAAATTTATCTTTATTCAAGATGCGACAGAATTACTGAATCAGGAACTGAATCAATGTCGTGCAATCATTCAAAAAGCCCAACAGAATTCTAATCTAGATATCGACCAAAAATATCAACTCCGAGCGTGGGCAATTGATTTAGCCCTGCGATGCGCTCATGCTGCTGTTACGAGTTCAAGTGGAGGTGCTAATTTAAGTCATCATCATGCCCAAAGAGTTTATCGAGAAGCATTAGTTTTTACAGTTTCTGGTCAAAATCAAAGTCTAATGGCAGCAACTCTCAATCGATTAAGTCGGCAGTCATCACTTTAATAGCTGATTTGTAAAGAGAATTTAAAGCCGACTCGAAGACAGACTGGCTTGCCTGTAATATAGATGAGACTAATAAACTTTACTATTAAGGAATTTCCGGGTTTATGAAATCACGTTCAACAGAAGAGTATGAATTATTTAGAAAACTTAAACGCTATCAAGGTCAGGTTGATCTGGGTCATTCAGATGCCCCAGAATATAAGAAGAAAGATCTAATGGTAGAAATGGAGAATTTATATGCATCTTACCCTGCCCAGTATTTAGTAGATTCTCATAAGGTAACTGTCCCAGAAAGTCTTGCTCATCTAGGTGCAGAAAAGATTTTTGGATTAATTCCATCTTTTCCTAAAGTTGATCCAAAATCCGTAGTTATTTTCCCTAAGACTTCAACAATTCTTGTTAAAATGTCTATTTTAGCATCCAAAGATAGATTATTACGGATGGGAGGAAATGTTAAACCTATTACAGTCATTTATCCAGAAGGTAACTTTCGCTACAACCATAATATAGATATATTTTGTGGCACTACTCGGCATGTAGTAGAAGTTTGTACCTCGAGTTTTAAGATTAAGCCAGACAAATTGGAAGAAGTAATTTGTACTGCCAAAAAGAATGGATATATAATTGCTGCTTTTATACTGGAAACCCCTAATAATCCCTGGTGCCAAATTTATAGTCCAGATGAGTTAAAAGAATTAGCCGAGGTCGCGCATCAACATAATATCCTAATCATTAATGATCTTTATTTTTCAGGAACTGAAGCAATAGAAAATGACCAAGTTTCAGTAGCAAGTGTGAGTAGTCGCTCAGATTTAGTGATCACGACCTGTGGAATGCGAAGACAATTTGGAATTGACGGTATTGGCAAAGTAGGTTTTTTGACCAGTCAGAATGAGGAGCTTGTGAAGGACATTAAGCGCTTTGTTGTTGCAGCACATATTCGTTACACCAATGCCGAGGTACTTACAGCTTCTTGGGCTCTAAACAAAAGAAACTTGAATCATCGTGAAGAATTGAGAAAAGAGTTAGAGATATTGAGGGCTAATGCTGAAGCTTTTCTGATGACTTCTGATTTCTTGGCTATGGGAATGAAGATTATAAAAAGCAGTTGTGCAGGGCCTTTTATCAATATTGGGTTTAACTCAGAACTAGAATCTAGGATGAAGATTTTAGGGATAGCGGATAGTTATAAATTGGGTGAATATTTTTCTCAAATTGGAAAGGTTACACTTTTACCTTTAAGCTCAATGTTTACCAATAAAATTGGCTTTCGGGTAAACGTGACAAATACTTCGGAGTATAAAGCAGGATTAGCCTGTATGCATGCTACCATTGAAAAGATTAAGAAAGGAGTTTCTTATCTTTCTTTAGAGACAGAAATCAATCAAGAATATGAGATGTTGAGACAAGGTTATCGTCCTTGGGAAGGGATCTAGGTGTGAAAGTATGGCGGTTCAGATATCGATGATATACGATAGAACTCTACTCTGTAATGGCTGTAGCAACCAGTCAATCTACCAAATTATTAACAACTGCTTTTGTTCCCAGAGAATATAAACTCCACTGAAAAGTATAAAAGTCAGGACTTACGCAAAGACACTATATGTAGCGTATGCCAAATAGAGCGATCGCCTGAACAAAAACATTATTATAACTAATAGAAAATATAAGCTAATATAATTAATTCTAGCTCTATGATATGTGGCT
>NZ_JAAHGU010000096.1:0-28234 GCF_010692685.1 Okeania sp. SIO2F5
TTTTCCCTGCTTCAATTTTAGATAAGTCTAAAATATTATTAATTAAGGTTAATAAATAGTTGCCACTCTTATTAATAATAGTTGTATTTTCTTTTTCTTCTGGAGATAAGGTTTGAGAACGCATCATAATTTGGGAAAATCCTAAAATGGCGTTTAATGGAGTGCGTAATTCGTGACTCATATTAGCGATAAAAGTGCTTTTAGCAAGATTTGCTACTTCCGCTTTTTCTTTAGCAATAACTAACTGTTGATTTGAATCTTGTAATTCAGCAGTACGTTTTTTGACTTCAGTTTCCAGTTCGCGATTACGTTTTTCAGTTTCATATATACGCCACCACACTCCACCTAGTACAACTCCCAAAAATAAAATTCCCATCGCTGCTCTAAACCAAAGAGTTTCCCACCAAGGTGGTGTGATTGTAATCTTGATAGAAACACCCTGTTCGTTCCAAATTCCATCATTATTCGAGGCGATCGCCCGAAATACATAGTTGCCTGGATCTAAATTGGTATAGGTGGCAGAATTATCTTTACTACTTACTTCATTCCAGTCGCGATCGAATCCCTCTAGTTTGTATTTGTAGCGATTTTTCTCTGGTGATTGGTAATTCAATGCTGCAAATCTAAAGGAGAAGATTCGGTCTTTATAAGAGAGAGTTAAGTGTTTGGTTTTGAGGATAGATTCCTTGAGAACTGAATTTTCACCAATAGGAACAAGCTTATTTTCCAGTTTAAAGTCTGTGATAAATACGGTCGGAATACTGGGATTATCCTGAATTTGTTCTGGATAGAAAGCAGTGATACCATTTACTCCACCGAACCAAAGTGTACCATCCTTAGTTTTATGTTGAGCAGTGCTATAAAGAAAGGCATTACTTTGTAGTCCATCCCTCACATCATAATTCTGGATACTTTCTGTCTCAGGGTTAAATCTCGTCAGTCCCTTACTACTATGACTCAACCACAAACCTTTTCCTTTTTTATCGGTAGAGGTATTCTCTTCTAAGATGCCATAGATCGAATCTCTTGGTAATCCATGTCGATCGGCAGTATATTGGATGAATTTATCCTGGCGATCGTCATATTTTCCTAATCCTGAACTACTACCGACCCAAAGTTGACCTTGTTGGTCTTCATATATGTCTTGGATAGTAGCAGCAGTACTGAGATTATATCCAATTATATTTGGGTCATTGCCACGGTAATAGTAGTGGTTAAAGGTTTTTGTTTTAGGGTCAAATTTATCTAGTCCGATTAAAGTACCGATCCAAAGTCTTCCCTCTCTGTCTTCATTAAGAACACGAATTTGATTGTTGAGCAGACTTTTGGGATTGTCCGGATCGTGAGTATAGTGGGTAAACTTCTCTGTCTCAGGATCGAATTGGTTTAAACCTCCTCCCCAGGTGCCAATCCAGATCGTCCCCGTTTGACTTTCACACTCAACATCATGGATAAGGTTATTGCTGAGACTGTTAGAGTTACTAGGATCGTGAACGTAATGAGTAAATTGCTTGGTATTGAGATTTAACTTGTTCAATCCTCCCCCGATAGTACCGATCCAAAGATTCCCTTTTTGGTCTTCACAAATAGATTTAACCGTCGGGTTATTTAAGCTATTGGAATTATTAGGGTTGTATTCGTAATGGGTAAATTGTCCTGAATCTCGGTCAAATCTGGTTAACCCACCACTACCTCCAATCCAGACAATACCAGATCGGTCTTCATAAATAGCATTAGTACCATTATGTTTCAAACTATTATCATCCCCAGGGATGGCACGATAATGAATAAATGATTTGCCTAAAAGATCCAGTATACTCACACCCCTTTCTGTGGGAATCCACAATTTGCCGATTTTGTCTTTGTAGAGCGGAAGAGTATTATCATGACTGAGACTATAGGGATCGCCAGAGTTATGTTCATAATGGGTAAAGGTTTTTGTTTGGGGATCGAATCGGTAAAGTCCATTACCCCAAGTCGCAAACCACAGAAAACCTGCATCATCCTCAACCGCTGAGACTGTAAAAACTGTATTGTTATTTAACTGATTTATATCATCGGGATTGTATTGATATCGAGTAAATTTCTGGGTTTCCCGGTCTAAGGTGTTGAGACCATTTTGAGTACCCACCCATAAATTCCCGCGACTGTCTTCATAAATTCCTCGTACAACATTGTCGCTGAGACTATGGGGGTCGTCTGGATTGTGCTGGTAATGGGTAAATTTTTCTGTTTCATAGTCAAACTTTTCCAAACCACCATAAGTTGCTATCCAAAGTACACCCTCGCTGTCTTCATAGATTTTAAACACATCGTTATTAATCAAACTGTGAGGATTTGTGGAATCATGTTGGTAGCGAGTAAATTTGCCTGTGTCTCGATTCAGTTTATTCAGTCCACCACCCAAAGTACCTATCCATAAATTTCCCTGACTGTCTTCATGGATAGCTCGAAGAGCATCACTACTGAGACTTTGGGGATTATCTGGAGCGTGATGATAGTGGGTAAAACTCTCTGTGGAAGGTACATACTGATTAAGTCCAGCATTCCAAGTTGTAATCCAGAGTGTACCACTACGGTCTATCAATAGGTCTCTAGTGCGATCGCTACTTAAACTACCAGGATTATTAGGATCGTGCTGAAAAATTTTCATTCCATTGCCATCATAGCGAATGAGTCCACCATTCATCGCAAACCACATAAACCCATCATTATCTTGAACAACATTCCAGACTCTATCTTCCGGAAGTCCATCTTTGCTGGTGATATGTTTAAATTTGGTAAATTTTCCTGCATCTCTTGCTCGCAGTACCTGTGGTGTTGGTTTCTTTGCCAAGGTAGCTAAATTTTCTACTGTTTTCTGTTCAGTCTGAAAGGAGTGGTCTTCTCCCAAGGCAACAGGCAACAGGCAACAGGCAACAGGCAATAGGCAATATATAGGAAAAAAGTATTTTTGCAAATATGAGATGCACCCTATCCGAATGGGATGTTTCCCAAACAGTTTAGTTCCGCTATTGTTTATGTTTGGCTTATAATATTTATTATTTTTTAGACGATTTTTGTACATGACTTTTCATAATATATGGTTTTTCTAATTCTGTCAAAACACCAGAATGTTCAAAATATTGACTCAGAAATTTATTAAATCCATTCCAACCATCCGGTTTAGCCGCATAAAACAAAAGCTGTTGAGGCGAGAGTTCTTTTTCCCATTCCTTCACAGCTTTTTCTCCAGATTTAATTGCCTTTTCTATATCTGTTTTATCTGTTTTATTCAAAGTTTGAGTTAGGCGATCGCCCGCTTTTTTCACAAGATAACCCCCTACTTTTGGTATTACCCAACTTACTAAATCTAGCCCCACAAATTACCTCTAATGGTACTTATATCATGTCCGGTTGAATACTTACACTTTGGAGGAGGTAAGGCAGAAGGCAGCTATGCTGGAGGCAGAAGGAAAGAAGAGGTTAGAAGGGAAAAGGTTTTTGATCACGCTATTATCCGGACATGATATTAGACATTTTTTGGTAGGAAAAATGCGTCAAAGTCAGTCTAGACAAGGGAATTACGTCGATGCGTTAAAAATGGCTAGCACCCTTAGTAATTCAGGATTTTACCTTTTTGACGTAAAAGCCTGTGCCTATCTATATTTGAGCCTATTTTATTGCTTGATTTTGTGTAAGTCCCACTAATTAGATTCACTTCTATTCTATTTTAATAAAGTAATAAAGTAAGAACCTATCCCACTAATAAGACTTTTGCTAAAAACTCTAAATATGTTGATAGTTAAAAACGAAAAATCAAGCTTTTCAAACACATTTTACTTAAACAAATAAACTTGTTAAAAATAGTGGGATAGCTTCAAAGGATTAGGGAGTAGGGAGTAGGGAAGAAATTGAAAAAGTAAGGGAGTAGAGAGTAGCTAGTTAACGATAGAATACAAAAATTGGGATAATTTATTTTCTGCTATTCCCTTATTACACAGAAATTATCAATTCTTTCCCCCCTACTGCCTACTGCCTACAACAAAGCTGCCTACTCCCTCTTTTCTGGAGATGTCTAGGAGATGTCTAGTAGATACTAGACAACATAGCATCAATTGTTGTTTCTAAAGCAACTGCTGCTCCCGCACTCATATCCCGAGGAACACAAACTCTATTTCTGAGAAAAGCAAGGGCGATCGCTCCTACAGCAGCATCAGCAGCAGATTCCTCTTTTTCTTCATTCTGTTGGTCAGTTTTTGAGTCAACTGGTTTGTCAGAAAATAATGGGATACTTCCTTCAATTAAACAATGAACTAAACGTCTCAAATGCCGCTCAATAGCTAATTCAATACTGGGTAAAGTCTCCTGAATCACCCATTTTTTAATTCCCGAATTTTTGATAATATCAGCAATCACAGTTTGGTAGTTACTACTTAATCTCGCCGCTGCCTCCATAGAATATTCTTCTGTTTGACTTTCTACTTCTCCATGGGGTTGTGGTTGAGTAACACTTAGAGATTTATTCTTATGGATAGGTTGTACGCCAAATAACTTGTGCATAATCAAATTATTAGTTCGAGCACTAGGTTTGATCCGTTGATAAGAGGAACGTTTATTGATAGCTGTCAACCATTGATTGAGTCGAGGAAAGCGGTCATTGTCGTATAGAGAATATCCCCGGAATACAGGTAAATTTGCTGCGAACCTTCTGATAGCTGGAGTATACATAATATCCACCAAACTAAACTCGCCCATAAAATAAACACCAGGATATTGACCCAATAATAGCTCCAACTGGTCTAATTTTGTCTCAAAAGTTGTTTGCAAATTCAGCAGTTGTGCCGCTATCTGTTCCGGAATAGTTTCTGTAGACTTTTCGGAATTAGCAGGTTTACCTCGGAGAAACGCATATCCTGACTTAACTAAACCATTGGCATCAAAATTCTCAATCATATCTAATGCCGCAGACCTTTCTTGAGAGGCGATCGGCAGTAGAGGAAAGCGATCGAATTTTTTTTCTAAGGCAAGCAGAATATCTTTAGACTCATAAACTAACTCCCCCTCAATTTTGACTGCGGGAACCAATGCTGTTGGCACCATATCCTTATACCACTGTGGTTTGTTTGATAAATCAATTAATTCAGTTTCAAAAGGAATTTGTTTTTCTTCTAAAGCAAACCAAACTCTTTCACAGAAAGGACACCAACCATGAGTATCTCGATAGAGCAAGACAGAAGGTTTTTCCCCAGGACTGAGTCGATGGAGGTGACTGGATATTGTTGCAGTGGCAGGTGTTTGTCCTGGTCTTGATATCCATTTTGCTGTAGTATTTTGTTGGGCAACCTCTAGTAATTCTTCCCACTCAGGAAGAGATTTTTGCTGAGATGTCTCTGTTTTCATTGCTAGCTTTATTTGTGGAATAGATTTATCTGAAATTTTATCATAAATCAAAGTAAAATAAATATTTCGTAGTGGCGTGACACACCAATGTTGCACTAGGGGGAGGGTTCCGCGTTAAATTAATGGTGTTGAAATTATCCGATCGACCCGCCCTCACCCCAAGGATATAATGCACTACAGGACTCGGTTTTTTATTCCCCCTGTTGCCTCACAGGAGTCAGCATTCCGCAAGCGAGCTGGCGTCGTCGCGGGGTCTGACCGCTGTTGTCTGTTGCCTGTTGCCTGCGCGCAGCGCTCTAACCCACAAATTGCAGCTAAAAGTAACCATCCTATGGTATTAATTCGTAAATCAAACAAAGTCACATCAAACATATTAAATATAGTACAAGCAGCAAAAGCTACTAAATAACTAAAAAATATTAAACGGTCTCCTCTAGAATAAATTGATGACCAATTCATTAATAACAATACTGCCTTTGCCAATATCCAACCCACCCAAACAAACAAAAACAAAGCAGCAGGAATTCCAGTTTCTGCCGTTAGCATCAAGAATAAATTGTGGGGATGACCAAGCCACATTTGCATCTGTGCTTCATACACAAGAGTAAAATTCCGCAAACCCCAACCACTCCAAGGCTTTTCTAAAGTCATATTCCAAGCAAATTGCCATTGGGTGCTGCGTAGAATGGCTACAGGTCTGTCAAAATCTCGATCTGTGAGTCGTGCCCAAAAGTATTCCGGAACAATTACTCGTAACCATTTCTGTAAAGGTGCAGGAGCAAAAGCAGCTCCAAATACAGTTGCCACTGCTGTCATTACTAACCATACTAACCAATGCCAACCAAGATAAATAGCATAAGCAAGACCAGCAAATACCACTAACCCCCAAGCATTGCGTGAATTTGTCAAGACCAAAGCAATGCCATTACTAATTATTGCCACTGTTAAAAAAACAAATTCTTGAGACAACTCACCATGAAAAATATTGAAGCGACCCATTTTCCTTTTTGGGTGTGCGCTCTCTGTCCTCACACTGTTGTCAAATAAAAATTTCCATTTTTCAATCCACAACCCCAACCCTAGAATAAATACAACCGTCAAATAAATTGCGAGAATATTAGCATACATAAATACTGAAGCCATTCTCCCCGGAGGGTTGCCTTGTGGTGCAAGTACCCAACCTAAAATAATTTGTAAACTCAGGGGGCCAGACCAACCAAAAAATAATTGTCCGAAACCTAAAATGACTACAGGTAGTGAAGAGAGTACCATTACCCAAGAAAGTCGTCGCAGTTGGGAGGGAGTTTGAATGAGAGTACTCAAGGAAGCAAATACTCCAAAAAATGGTAATAAATTAGCTAGTCCTAACAATGCTTCCTGGCGGTCTAATGCAAAAAATGTAGCGATCGTTAACCAGACAGCAAGACCAGCTAAGGCTATATTGTGGGGACGACGAATAATGCTGCGCCATTTTTGTTGCCAACTGCTAATAACGGCAAAAATTAGAGTTAATATACCTATAGTTGGTAATATAGGAAACAGTAATAGTCCTATTTGAGTGAACTTCCACTCTTTTTGTAAATAACGATGAGAATTATGATTCAATTTTTTTAGGTATTATAGCGGGGAACAGGGAATAGGCAACAGGGAACAGGGAATAGGCAACAGGCAACAGGCAACAGGCAACAGCGGTCAGACCCCGCGACGACGCCAGCTCGCTTGCGGAATGCTGACTCCTGTGAGGCAACAGTGGAAAAAAACATTGCCTAGCTGTGGGATAGTGCGTTACGTGATACTAACGTACTCTACTGGACTGACACACCTTAAATGGTGCATTAGATTCAATTCAAAAGTCAAAAGTCAAAAGTCAAAAGTCAAAAGTAAGAGTTTTCAAGTTAAAAACTAATGCACAGTTTTAGCTGTGTAAGTCTACTACATTATATTCATTTTACAAACACTCTCTAATATAGCAATAGTAATTCCCAAAAAGTGTGAGGTACAAAATGATAAGTTTTAGGGAGCAGGAAAACGCATAATGATATAAACTTGTAATAAAGTAGGTTGGGTTAAGCGCTAGCAAACCCAACAGATAAGGGTCTAATTTTTTTCCACTAGCATCTCCAATAATAAAAAATAACATGAAATTAGCAACAGTTAAACAATTATTTATTCATCCAGTTAAAGGATTAACTCCTCAAATTTGCCAGGATTTTTTCCTGACTTCAGGATCTGGCATTAAAGGCGATCGCGCTTTTGCTTTGATGTTTCTCGACTCTGATAACTCTACAATACCAGAAGTTATACCTTGGATGAGTAAAAAGCATTTTGCAGTACAAAATGACTGGCCTGGTTTAGCTGCTTTGAATTGCGAGTTTGACCCAGAAACTGGATTTTTGACTGTGCGACGGCAGGAAGTTGAGTTGCTGAAGGCAAATGCAGATTTATCTGAGGAACGCGATCGCATTAGTGCTTTTTTCACAGATTATTTGACTACTCTCACACCGAATAAAGGAGCGCGTCATCCTCAAAAAGCTCCTGTGCAGTTAGTGGGAAATGGTAATACAACTCGTTATCCCGACCGCGAAATTGTACATATTTCTATTATTAGTCAGGCAACTATGGATGATTTAGGAGAAAAGGCAGGGAAGATATTAGATATACGGAGGTTTCGCCCTAATGTAGTTGTGGATGGCATGGATGCTTGGTCAGAGTTTAACTTGGTGGGAAAACAGTTGCGCTTGGGTAATGCTCAAATTACTGTTACTGCTAAAATTGGACGGTGTATGAA
Organism: Okeania sp. SIO2F5; assembly: GCF_010692685.1. NCBI lineage: Bacteria > Bacillati > Cyanobacteriota > Cyanophyceae > Oscillatoriales > Microcoleaceae > Okeania > Okeania sp. SIO2F5. The sequence goes on from NZ_JAAHGU010000096.1 coordinate 8,171, forward strand.
TATTGAGGTCGATCCAGAAACAGGTGATCGCGATATTCCTTTATTATCGGTGTTGAAAGAAAAATTTGGTCACGCTCACACGGGAGTATTGGCAACTGTTGATAGTGATGGGAGTGTAGCGGTTGGCGATCTTTTGCAAGTTTTGAGTGATTAATTTCTATATTTTTTACAACAATCAATAATTATGATAGTCTATAGCAGGCAACAGGGAACAGTGGGAAAAATATTTCCCTGTCTTACGGTTGATTATCAGTATAAGTCCTAAGTAACCCATTATTTGCTATAACAGGACTTAGGCACTGACAATAGAAGTAGAGTTTGTGCGCTGGCATATTTACAAATCACAGGAGGTGTCCAATAGCTAAAAGTCTTATATTATCAGCTTTTTATTCCCCCTTCCGGAGTTGTTGCCAAATGTGTTGCCTGCGCACAGCGCTATAGAGTTTGTGCGCTATCGCTAACACACCTTACCAATCGCGTTCATGCGTAAGTCATATCAAATCCGGTAGCATCGGTGTAATTAGATGGGGAGATGGGGAGATCGAGAAATATTTGGTAATGGTTGAAGATGGAACATTTTTTTATACCGAATTAAACGGATTTGATATCATATATAAGTCAAAATTAATAGGAAGTGAAATTATGGAAAGTCAATTATCTGGAAGTTGGCAAGACTGGGTAGGAGTAGCAGGTTATGTTTTATTTGCAGGTTTTATTGTCTGGCGCGTACTTACAATGCCATCAAAGTGAGTTACATCATGTCCGGATAAGAGCGTGATAGAATTCCGTTCCGCTTACGCGACCAAAAAACTTTATCCTTCTCCTGTTCTTTCTTCTTCTTTATTCCCTCCTGACTCCTGAGGAAGTCCTCCTGACTCCTGACTCCTCCATCATTTATTTATAACTGTTCAACCGGACATGATATTATAGCGCTATGTGTTGGGTAGTAGCTTGCTATAACGATAGGATTGGCCATGATAGCAGTATGCACTCAAGAAAGTTATAAATAATGAGGTCAACTAAAATGCTGGAAGTCAGATTGATCTTTGAGAAAAAGGAATTGCGCAGGCCCTCAAAAATGATATTGAAGCTATTCCTACTGACTACTAGAAACAACCTTTTATTATACAGACGCTGCCGGACTTGTTGATATTATAGGCGATCGACAGACACAGGCATTAATTTTTCGTGTGTGGTGTAAAAAAAGGTTTGTTATCATTAATACAAGACAAGACATATTCAAAACGAGTACCTTTTTGATTGGTATGTTTGATAATTCTACAGATTTTTCCAATCCATTCATACTCAATCAACATTACATAAGTGTAGATATTTTCCCTCTGGCACAATATATACAGTCCAGGGGTTTATGATCATTCCATCTTCTATTTTATGGACTGTGAGGATCGTTTTTCCTTTTAGAAGTTGGACAAGGTGACTGGGAAAATTAGCAGATTGATTTTGGACTACTATTATGAATGCAATATTTAGTTGTTTTGGCAGATGAGAAAAAAATGTTTCTAATAGTTTTAGATTCTCTGCAAATATTGCTAGACCTACGACAAAAAATTGGTTTTCTAGTTGTAATTTCATTTTTTAATGGGGAAGAGGAAACAGGGAATAGGCAATAGGCAATATGTTGTACCTCACTTCTTTAATCAATGCTATAAAAATAATTTGTCCTACCTATTTAATCGGACTATCAAATATACAATTAGTTTTGTTTGACTACTTATTTTAGTAAACTATTCAAGAAAATAGGGAATAGGGAAAGACTTTTCAACTATTAGCCATAGGAAATGCTTACTATTCAATCAGTCAATATTTGCCTACCCATTTTAAATTTTGAACAGTTTAACTAGCTATCAGCTTTTAGAACTCTGGGTTAAAATCCCCGCTTTCTATAAACCGGATAGTTTAGGAGGTTTTGAAATCCCTTTCTAAACGTAAAAAAAATAATCCTACTGATTACTGAGTGCTGAGTGCTGACCGCTTCTTTAAAGTTAAAATTATGCATTTATATGATCATGCTATAATTTCGTAATTAATCAAAAAAGTTATTAATTTGTTTTTAATTAATTGTAGTGAATAATAATCCTCGTCAATTAGCTTTTATTATCCTCCAAGAAGTGTATCGAAAAGAAGCTTTTGCTGATTTTGCTCTAGATAAAAATTTGAGAAAAAATGACTTAATTGATGCCAACCGTCGATTAGTTACAGAGTTAGTTTATGGATGTGTGAGAAAGCAGCGATCGCTTGATGCAATTATCGATCGATTAGCAAAAAAGAAATCTCACCAACAACATCCAGACTTACGGATAATTCTCCATATTGGTTTATATCAATTATCCTATTTAGCACAAATTCCAGAATCAGCAGCAGTTAATACTACAGTTGAGCTAGCAAAAGAAAATAAACTGGCTAAATTAACTGGTTTTATTAATGGTTTACTCAGAGAATATATTCGGCGAGAATTGACGATTGACTTGCCCAAAAATCCAGTACAAAAATTAGGAACATTATATAGTTTTCCTGACTGGATAGTTAAATATTGGATAGAGACATTAGGTTTAAGAGAAACTGAAGAATTATGCTCATGGTTCAATCAATCGCCGAGCCTTGATTTAAGAATTAATCCACTCAAAATCTCAATTACAGAAGTAGAAACAGCTATGAAAAATACAGGTATTTGTGTTAACTGGATACCTCAATTTCCCCAACTTTTAAGACTAACAGGTGCAGTAGGTTCAATTCAAAAATTACCGGGTTATGAAGAGGGTTGGTGGTCAGTTCAAGATAGTAGCGCTCAATTAGTTAGTTATTTATTAAATCCACAACCAGGAGAAATCATCATTGATGCCTGTGCTGCCCCTGGAGGTAAGACAACTCACATAGCAGAATTAATAGGAGATAATGGCAAAATTTTTGCTATTGATAAAACAGCTTCTCGACTAAAAATGTTAGAACAAAATTCTGAAAGATTGCAGTTAAAATCTATTTCTATTTATATAGGAGATAGTCGAAGTTTTCCTGAATTTATTAATCAAGCTGACCGAGTTTTATTAGATGCACCTTGTTCTGGTTTAGGAACTTTACACCGTCGAGTGGATGCACGGTGGAGACAAACTCCAGAGAATATTCAAAAGCTCTCAAAACTTCAGAGTGAGTTATTAGAAAATACTGCCAAATGGGTCAAACCAGCCGGAGTTTTGGTATATGCAACTTGTACAATTCATTCTTTAGAAAATGAGGAGGTGATTGAGAAGTTTTTGACCAATAATTCTGAGTGGGAAATTGAAGCGCCAACTATTGATTTTATAGTGTCTCCCACTGCGGAAGGATGGGTAAAAGTTTGGCCTCATAGAGAACACATGGATGGTTTTTTTATGGTGAAATTGAGAAGAAAGTGTCAGAAATTAACAATTAATAATTAATAATTAATAATTAATTAGGGTTTGCGTATGGAAAGTCTTTTTGCTGAGGTAGGAGACAGGAGACAGGAGACAGGAGACAGGAGACAGGAGACAGGAGACGAACCACCCCTCGCCCCTCCCCCTCCCAGGAGGGGAAGTCAGGAGAAATGGGAATGAGCGAGGAGGTAGGAGTAAGAATTGTCAGAATGATTTTTCTGCTCAACTCTTGCCTAAAATACTAGCTTTTTGAGGGTTTTCAACTGAAACAGGGGCAGTTTTTTCAATCATAAAAATGCTCAAACCTTTATATATCAATACTTTTATATTTTATCGGTAAGCCCTAATTATTACTTATTCTTAAGATAAGGGGATTGACTAAAAGGAAAATTTTTGATTTTATCTCCTTAAAAGGGGAAGCTTTAAACCTGAATTGTTTAATTATTAATTATTTGGTAAGTGGTAGTTTTTAGGTGTTAGGTGGTAGGTGTCATTGCAATTCCCAAGAAGTGTGAGTTCAACAATTATTCATTATTCATTATTCATTATTCATTGTTGAAATATATTCTGCCAAATCTTCTAATGGTTCATCAAAATCATCTGACATAATAATTTTATCTGCCCAACTACCATAACCCTTAACAGTTTCCATCTTTTCTGTAGATTGTGGATTATTCGGATATTTTTCTCGTAAATATTCTGCATAATTCGACAGTTCTTTTTTCAGAGATTCAGGCAGATTAATTACAACTTTCCACAAAGCTATATCAGTATTCATAAATTTTATTCTCACCAAATAATAGGGATAAAAATCTCATCAAAAACTGTGTAATTTCAGTTATCAGTTGTCAATACTCATAATTATATCATATATAACTTTGTAAGAGTTTGACTGAATAACCGAGTGGCGATATAGCGTTTCTCAAGTTACTGAGGTACAGTTGTTTTTCTTGTTTTCTATTCCCTACTCCCTACTCCCTACTCCCTAAACAGCGATCGCCTCCAAAATTAATAACCCTAAATCTTTATATAAACCTCTATTTTGCTGAGGACAACTATGATGAATTAAACAGCGGGGACAACCATATTCACAATCACAATTTTTGGCTAATTCTGTTGCTTTCTGTGCAAACTTCAACAATTGATTGAAAATTGCTTCACTCGCACCATTTCCACCATCGCAAGTATCAAAAAAATAACCGACAGTTTCTCCTCTCTCTTGCTTCACAAACCATTGAACATCTTGACTCGAACTTAACACTACTAAAGGCACAGCAAACATTAGTTGATGTCCCATACTATGCAATGCAATAAAATCTGGATTACAGCTCCATAAATATTTAAAACTATCTGGAATTATGCTTTGATACTTCTCTTTTATTTGCTGCTGAATTTGTCTCATATTTTCCCGTATAGCATTGCTAAAAGCATAATTTATTTCTACCTTCACAACTGGAGCTTGATATTGAGTTTTATAGGGTGGATCGAAACTACCTCCATCTACAATTCTAGTAATTTCACCTCCTTTTATATATTCAGTAGCAAACAAGTCATATCCTGTTACTGAAAAGGTAATTTCTCCCCAGATTAAACTTAATCTTAATCTAGCGTGTGGAATATTTGTTTGAATTATTTGGGATTTTGCTAATTGCTGAATTTCTTGAATAATTAACTCAGTTTTTGGTTTGCTTTCTAAATTACAATTTTTGCCTAAAGGTTTTAAAATTGCTTGTTTTTTATCTAAGTCGAGATTCTCAGAACGATAAAAAATTAACTCACTGTTATAATTTTGGGCTAAATAAATTGCCCCTGGAAAGACCTCCTGATGTGCCAGAGTCATTTGCATTTTTTCAAAACTTTTTCCAGTATTAATATTGATTAATTCCACATCATTTTGAGCATGACCGCGAATATTAATATTTCGATGAGGATAACCAGATCCCCAAAGTTGATTAGAGTTATTAATATAGATTTTTTCCTGCTTTAATAAGCTATCCGCAATAGCTCCTCCCACAACTCCAAAACGTTCTGTTATTTCATTCAAAGGTACACCACTTTCTACACAACTACATTCTAAATGTTTACCCAAAATAGTAGGATAATTTGGATTAAAAGCAGCACTTTCCACCTCACCATTTAATAATAAATCTGGTTTATTTCCATAGAAATTATCCAACGGGTTTTGAGCTACTGGTAAAAACATCACTAACCCAGGATTTCTACGTCCTGCTCTACCAATTCTCTGTCGCCATGACATTAAACTACCAGGATAACCACGCACCAAACAACAATCAAGTCCTGGTAAATCAATTCCTGCTTCTAATGCAGAAGTAGAAAGAATAACTTTTACTATACCAGCTTCTAATTTTTGGATAATATCCTGTCGTCTATTAAATTGCAAAGAACCATAAAAAATTGCCACTTTATCTGCTAAATAACTCTCACCATTCTTATCAGCTATTCGCTTAATTATACCCAGGAGTTTTTTCACAGCACTGCGAGAATTACAAAATACTATCCCACTTAGATCGTGGCGTAACCAAGACAGAATTATTTGACAAGCATCGGGGTTAGCAGTTTCGCTAGGTTCCAAACATAAAATTGTTCTACCAGCACTATCAGCACCACTTTTTGATATTAGATGAAGTCGTTCCGGTTCCTCAGATCGGTTGCTAAATCTCATTGCCATTTCTGCGGGGTTGCCAATAGTAGCTGAACTAAAAATAAATTGTAGTTTTTTTGAACTTCCTCCTACTCTGTCTACCACCATTTTTAATCTGCGCATTAGGTTGGCAAAATGAGCGCCAAAAGCACCTCTATAAGTATGAGATTCATCTATAACTACATAGCGGAGTTGTTGAAAAAATTTACGCCATCCTTCTCCATCTTTGCTTCTAATTCTATATAGTTGATAGTGTAATAAATCTGGGCTGACTCCTAAAATATTGGGTGGGTTGGGGATAAATAATTTTTTCCTTTGTTTTGAGGATGTGTCACCTGTAATTAATCCAATTTTGACAGAATTTTCGGGAAAGTATGAGACCATTTTTTCCAACTTTTGCATCTGGTCTAATGCTAATGCTTTGAGGGGAAAAATATATAATGCTGTGGTCTGAGGTTGTTGTAAACATGATTCTAAAATCCCTAAGTTATAACAGAGAGTTTTACCAGAAGCTGTGGGGGTAAAGATGCAAAGGTCTAATTTTTTTCTCAGAGCGTTTAATGATTCAATTTGATGTTCATAGAGTTCCGTAATCTTTTGTAAAATGAGATAATTTTTGAGAGTTATTGGTAAATATTCTGGCAAAGGATAAAGTTTTCCTGGAGTTGGTGGTGTATTTTCTATAGCTACTAATTTATCTGAAAATTCTTGGGCTATTGTTTGAAATACTGGTCGGGGAATAGCTGCTATTTCTGCGGAAGTAATCTTTGATTTTTCAGGCTGTTTTAACTTCTTAGTCTGAAAATTTTTACTATCTCTTTGATGAATTTGTTTTTGATTAATTGCTATTTGCCAATCAGGAAAATGTACTGGGGTTGTATTTTCTAGAAAGTCTACAATTAAACGTTTGCCTAATACTGCTGTAATTTGACCAATACCATATTCAGGAGAATAAATTTTTGCACCAATTTTTAACCACTCTGGAGGTAATAGTAATTGATTTCCTGCAGCTTGGAGAATAGCAACATAATCTGTAGGTTTATCTGTCATATTAGCTTTTTAGTAGTAGTGGACTGACACAGCTAAAATGGTGCATTAAAATAGTCAGCAATGGAGGACAATAATTATCATTTTCTTTGTGGGTTTAATACCTCACCGTCTACACGGTGTTCAAAATTACTTGGGGTTAGAATCCCCATGTAATTTTCCTCCTGTCTCCTGTCTCCTTCTTCAAGGGAAGAGGTCGGCGTATTGAAAGTCTATCTGACGGATGTCATATAAAATCCAGTAGCATCGGTATAAAATTTTTTGAAGGTAGGAGTCAGGAGTCAGGTAGGGGAGACGTCGGATTAGCGACGTACAAGAGTCAGGAGGGAAAACAGTTATAAAGATTTGGCAATGGTGAAGATGGACAATATTTTTATACCTAATTAAAAGGATTTGATATCATATTTTTAACGATTTTTTCTACACAATTAATACTCTGCGCTCAAAGTTATTTTTTTAAGTAGAAATAAAAATAAAATTTTCTGACAGCATTACTAAGTTCTGTCAAAACTGATTTGGAGTAATTATTAACCTGGGTTCAGCAACATATAGTTCTGTACGATATAGTAAATAAACTAGACCTTTTTTATCTACCCATCGATCATATAATGCTTTCAAATTTGCCGTAATTTGTTCTCGTTCATAACCTTGATTTGGCACTGATGACGAACTCATAATACGACCTATTAATCCTGGCAAATCTAACTCTTGTCTGTGAGTAAATGTTGAATGTTGAAAATTGACAAAATAGGAACTTTTTTCTATGGAGGCAATTGAAAAGCGTCGCTTTTTTTTAGTGTTTGGATGATGTTTAGATATCTGCTTCATTAAGTTACTATTTTCTTTAGTAAATCCATCTTCTCTATTCCAGTTATTCCATAAAAGTGCTAATTTGCCAGAGGGTTTTAAAATTCTGTGAAATTCCTGTAAAGTAGGTTCCAGATTAAACCAATGAAAAGCTTGAAAACAAGTTACTAAATCAACTGATTCATTAGGAAGATTAGTCGCTTCTGCCGTTGCTTCTCTAAACTCTATTAAAGGGTGAGATTGAGCAGCATTCTTCATTTTAAGGTTTGGTTCAATAGCTATGACATTAATACCTTGTTCAGCTAACATTCTAGAACCAATACCTGTACCAGCTCCAATATCTGCTGCTAATAATTCTGAAGGATTTTCAAATCCAGAAATCATTAAAGTGATCGCTTCTTTTGGATAATTTGGTCTATACTGAGCATAATCTTCGGCTCGATCGGAAAATCGATTTAGTGGGTTCATTTTATCTCAGCATACCTTAACTAATATTACTTTTAATAAATTTAACTCAATTATCAAATCATGGCATATAAATTAAAAAAAATATTAGACATATGGGGAAATGTTGGTACAGAATTTGGACCCAGTGAATTTGTGGTTCGCGTAGGTGCAGAAGTTGAGATTGATTCGGTTATGAACACTGTTGAATATGTCCAAGAAAATTCGGCTTTGAGCCAAACCTAAAACTTGCCCCAGTTTTTTCAAAATTTTGAATATAAATTAAATATTCCTTGCTCTACTTATATAACTGGTATTATGGGCTTTATTGTTTACCTATCTTGATTAATCTCTTTGGGTGAGAATTGAAAATTTATGTAGTTGACGAAGAAGGCTGAGAATGGCTAAAAATGAGGACCAGTAATCCTTTCAAGAATGTCGCTATTGCTTCACCCCCACGAAACAGCCATAATCATATTGATAGATTTGAGGATTTCCGAACATGGCAGAAATTAACGGCGTAATGATGCAATATTTCCACTGGTATATTGACCCAAATCTTATCCTGTGGAATCAAGTGGCAAGTAAGGCCCAAGAATTAGCAGATGCAGGCTTTACCGCCATGTGGTTACCACCAGCTTACAAAGGTATAGGGGGGACTTATGATGTGGGATATGGGGTTTACGATATGTATGACTTGGGGGAATTTGACCAAAAAGGTACTGTTCGGACCAAATATGGCGATCGCCAACAATATTTAGATGCTATTCAAGCTCTACACAATGTTGGTATTGATGTCTATGCTGATGGAGTTCTCAACCACCGCATGGGTGCTGATGGAACAGAAATTGTCAAAGCAACTCCTTTTTCCAAGGATAACCGCATTCATCCCAAGGGTGGAATGCGTGAAGTTAAAGGTTATACTCATTTTCCATTTCCTGGTCGGCAAAAAAAGTATTCTGACTTTGAGTGGCATTGGTGGCATTTTGATGCAGTAGATTATGATGACTATAGCAAGGAACAAAATACTATATATCTATTTGAAGGGAAAAGCTTTGATGATTATGTGGCGTTGGAGAAAGGAAATTATGCTTACCTGATGGGATGCGATATTGACTTCCAGAGTAAAGAAGTTCGGGATGAAGTGATACGTTGGGGTAAGTGGTATATAGAAACTACGGGAGTCGATGGTTTCCGTCTAGATGCTATCAAACATATTTCATCCTGGTTTTTTCCTCTGTGGATAGATGTATTAGAACATCATTTTCAGAAGGATTTATTTATGGTTGGGGAATATTGGTTCAACGATATTGGTACGTTGCACTGGTATATTAATTCAGTTGGTGGCAGAATGTCTGTGTTTGATGTTCCTCTACATTACAACTTTTATTATGCGAGTAAATCGGGCGGACATTATGATATGCGCCATATTCTCAATAGTACTTTGATGCAGGAACGTCCGGTCAATGCTGTTACTTTTGTGGAAAACCATGACTCCCAACCTTTACAAGCATTGGAGGCTCCTGTTGAACCTTGGTTTAAGCCTTTAGCTTATGCCATTATTTTGTTGCGTCGTGAAGGATATCCTTGTGTTTTTTATGCTGACTATTATGGTGCAGAGTATGAAGATTATGGGAAAGATGGCAACCGTTACAAGATTTTCTTACCATCCCACCGTTGGATAATTGATAAGTTACTTTTTGCCCGGAAATATTATGCTTATGGGGAGCAATATGATTATTTCGATCATTATAATACTGTAGGTTGGACTCGTTTGGGTAATGAGGAACATCCGAAAGCAATGGCTGTAATTATGAGTGATAGCTATCCAGGTTACAAGTGGATGGAAGTGGGTAAACCAAATGCTAAGTTTTATGACCTCACGGAACATATTCAGGAACCCATTTATACTAATGACTCTGGTTGGGCTAAATTTCGGTGTAATGGCGGGTCAGTTTCTGTTTGGTTACAAGAATAATAACTAATAGACATTTTCAGAAAAGAGGGAGTGGGGAGTAGGGAGCAGGGAAAAAAATTGGGCGTTGGTGATTTGAGGTATAATATTATGTCCGGATAAGAGTTCGATAGAACTCCGTGACCTTTACGCGACCAAAAAACTTTCTCCTTCTACTCCTGTTTATTCTTCTTTCTTCCCTCCTGACTCCTGATATTATGTCCGTTGGTATCGTTTGTGTAAATCCAAGGGTGAATATCTACAGGAAATTTAAGTTTTTTTCTTACTCTTAAGCCTTCTTCCTTCTTCCCTCTTCCATCTTCCTTACCTTCCCTTGTGTAAATCCAAGGGTGAATATCTACAGGAAATTTAAGTTTTTTTCTTACTCTTAAGCCTTCTTCCTTCTTACCTCTTCCATCTTCCTTACCTTCACGCTTACAATACCAATGCTACCGGACATGATATGACTCGCTGACTCCTAAGTAACGAAAATTAATATCATACACGCGCTTCACCAACACCAAAAATTGATAATTTCGGTAGTGCATCAGTAAAGTGTGGGATAAGTAATTAAGTTATTCCATTTCCAAGGAGCGATTTTTGATATATTTACCCGCGTAAAAATTTTAGAGGCACGGAGTCGTGAATTGATTGAAGCAAGAATTAAAAATACTTCAATACACCCCATCCCCCCATCTCCCCATCTATTTTTAAATAGATTACAAATTGGTTCTATATAATTGGTATATTCGCATTTAATTAATTTGCATTCCTGGCAGCCAAATAATTAAACTCAAAAGACTAATAAATAAAATAGGTAAAATGATAGCTAAACTAATACCACAGTAATTTTTCCAACTAATTTGAAAACCATGTTGCTTCATCATATAAAACCAACATAGAGTAGACAGACTACCAATAGGAGTAATTTTAGCACCAACAACACAGCCAATAATAGTAGCATAAACCATTGCTTCTGAAATATTAGAATCTATTATTGGTGCAGTTTTAATTGTCAATATGTTAATCAAAGAAGATGGTAAATTATTACAGACTGCGCTAATAAATGCAGATAAAAAACCAGTAGCAATAATAGCTAGAGAAAATCCCCATCCAGAGATTTGAACTAACAGAGATTTAATTACATCTGTTAAACCATAGTTACTCAGACTAAAAACTATTATGTACATTGCCCAGATAAATAAAATAACTGGTAGGAAAGGATAAAATATCAATTTAAAGAGAGAAAAACAGTAATTTGTTAAAAATTTAGTTTGAGAAATAAAATCTTGGAATCGATAATTATTCTGCCAAGCATCAACTAAAATTTTGTGATTTTTTTCACTCTCTAGTAATTCTTCTGATTGTAGATATAAATTATGTTTATTTTGATTTTCCTCAGCAAGTTCCAGACTAACTTTTGGTTTTATACTGACTGCTGGTAATGCTCTTTCTAGATGATTTTTTCTGAATCTAAAGTTTTTATATTTCCTAGGAATATCAGACCAAAAGTAAAAAAACAAAATAATAATACTGATAGTAATTGTCACAAAAGTAATAGGTAGCATGACAATTATATAACTATCAAAAGAAATATTGTATGTACTAGCAGCAATATAATTGACTGAGTTACTGATAGAAAATGGTAGACTACTGATGTCAGTAACTAAGCCACAAGCTATCAAAAATGGGAGAATTTCTGTAGGGGTAAACTTGAGTAAAATTAGAGCTTCAATTACTATTGGTAGAAATAATAAGGTACTACCATAGTTAGTGAAAATAGCACTAACTAGAGCTACTAATATTAGCAGTGTGACAAATAAAAGTTTACCGCTACCCAGATTCCAATTAGCAATATGAAAACCGAACCAACGAAAAACTCCCTTTTGCTGCAATATCCAACTAATAGTTATTAAAGCTAGTAAGGTAAAGGTAGTATTTACTAAAATTGCCCAAATCAATGTAGGTAGATTTGCTAGAGAAACTAGACCAGTTGTGAGTGTTAGGCAGGCTCCTATCATTGCACTGAAACCTATATCTAAACCTTTTGGCTGCCAAAATACAAGAATTAGAGTACCTAGAAAAATCAATGGAATTAAGACTATTTGCCAACCCATAATATAGGTGATTATTATTTGTTTTTGTGAGATTTTTTTCTAAACTTACTATAACATTATCTTTTTTTTTTAAGGTTTAATACCCCACACCTCACCTGCAGTGTCTACAAGTTTGTTGGAGTTCCGTCGAGCAGAGCTGCTTATTTGAGTATTCTCCATCCACTTTTTTCTTTTTCCAACCTCAGTCCTTCCTTCTTTATTCTTCAATCATTTCATATCTGGTTCATAACACTTTCAAAAAATATTACTACAATAATTTTTAGCAAGTAGTAGTCAGGACTTAGTTAAGGGAAAAATATTCAATTTTTTTCTCTATTTCCGGTCTAATTCCAATTAAAAAAAAGAATGTTATGAATCATGTGGATGATTAAAAGGCTTTATATTGAATGTCCCTTTGACAAAAAAGATAATTTACGACCTAAAAAATGATAGCGAAGCCATTCCCATACGACTCCTGACTTCCCCTCCTAGGAGGGGTTAGGTGTGGGTTTACTCCGAAGAAATAGCCTATCTATTTGTAGCAAATATTTATCAAACTGGTCTAAGGTAGAGCATAAAATCCTAAATGGTTAGCAATTGAACGTTCACGCATAGGTACAAGAGTATGAGTTGGTGAATTTAATAATTTAGCTTGGGAATTAGAATTTACTACTAAAGTTGTTGAACCACCACCATCTAAATTTAATGCTTTATCAGCACCTAAGTTAATAATAAATTTAGTTAATTCTGCCAAAGTAACACCATTACTATAAAAAGGCTGTTTACCATCAACTAAAATTAACCATAATTTATCTCCTGTTTGATTAATTGCTACTGCTGTCCGTGGATAGGGTTTTTGATTCAAAGGTGAATTTTTTGGCAGAGTAACTGCTTGACCATTAGCAACTAAAATTAAATTACCAGAGATAGCTTGAATAGTTTGAGCTGAACAAATAGAGTTATCTGATATTTGAGCATAATTATTAACACTCAAACATAAAGTCGGCCAGTTTCTATCAATTATAGAGTAGTCATCACCATTAGATATTGCCCGCCCAACTACATTAACTAAATCACCACTTTTAGGGTAAAAATCCCAAGGTGTCTTTTCATAAAAGGGGGAGAAAAAATTGGCATTTATTGCTAGTTGTAAATCAAATTCATTGACAAATTCAGAAGTGGTGCGGGCACGAATTTTCATATCTGGAGAAGTAGAAATTCTTGGTGTAACTAATGCTCTAACTCCAGGCGTGTTCAGAGCTATAGTCACAACATGAATCATCACCGGGCGTGGTTGAGAAAAGGCAAATCTTTGATAAATAATGCCTGGAAATAGTAATAAATTAGTGTTAGTTCGAGGTGGGCGAATAACAGCAAGTATAGTAGTAATTGTTAGTAGTAAAACCAAGCCTAAAACTATGCTAATAGTCAACAGCGATCGCCATGTAAAAATTCTAGAGCGAGACATTAAATAAAGTCCTCATAACTATAGCAGTACAAAGAATCTGTTATATTCTAGCTTTGGTGTATTATGGTAGAAGGAAGAATGTTTTAGTTATCTAGGCGATTAGTTATCTACCAGAGAAGGAAAAATCTGGCGTTGTGTGAGTTTTAAGCTTTTGATATGTCCGCTCCTTTTCCTTCGACTGCTATACATTCCAAAGCACTCTGCTAGTAAAGTTTCTGCTTAATTAAGAAGAATTAATCAAACCTGCCGGATATAAAATTCTGCACCTTATCTTAGCTATTCCTGTTAAAAGCGATCAAATTACCTGCAAAAAAACTTACGGCCAGCAAGAAGTAGATTAAAAAAAATGAACATAATTCAGAACAAATTTGACAAAAATAGATAATAAAAATCTAATTTATGTAGGCGAAGCTGGATTTTACAAACAAGAAAATTATCCTTATGGTTATAGAATTATACCAGTTTTATAAAAAATTGCTACAGTAGTTTGCTCTGTTGGTAGAAATCTAGAGATTAATACTGTAACTACCTTTTTTAAATTTGGTATTAAGAGTAAAGATCCTACGATTTTAAATTTGGCAAAATATACTGTAAAGAGTGATTGTAATTATTGCTTTACAGGACTTTTCGTTTGAGTAAACCACAAAATATTTTGGGTAGGAGAAACCTTATGATTGGCGATCTATCGGAGTCGGACTAGTTTATCCATTTGAAAACTGCTTTAAGGTCAAAAAAATTATTTTCCCCTCTAAATTGAGTGAAGGGTCATATCATCAAGATTTACTTGAAACTTGGCTGAAAGATTCTTTTATTTCTCAGTTAGAATCAGGAGACATTATAGTAATTGATCATACCAGTTTTCACAAAAAAGATGTTAGCCAAGAGTAACTAGAAAGAATCTTGAACGTGATTTTAACCCCTTTCAGAGAAGCTCTAGAATACTTGTCTTTTTAAAGCGAAGAGTCTCAAATAGTATTATTCTAAATGTAGAAAATGGTCGATAAAAATTCCCCGAGTCATCTAAATATCAGCAGAGCTAAAAACCTTAGCTCTCATCTTCCACCCAAATTTTGATAGATTCATTCAGCATAAGAGTTAACATATTGAAAGTATATCATTACACTAAAGATTAAGCCATTTTATGATGGCAAAAATTTGACTAATAAGTAAAATCAAAATCTCCTCGATGGACTTACTCAAGAAATTCTGCGATAAAACTCATGTCGGTTAAACAAAATCAATTCACAGTTCAATTTTGGGGCGTAAGAGGTAGTATTGCTTCTCCCGGAGCAGAAACAGTAAGATATGGGGGTAATACTCCTTGTGTAGAAATGCGAGTTGGTGGACATCGCCTGATTTTTGACGGTGGAACTGGCCTACGAGTTTTAGGTCAATCCCTGATGTCTCAAATGCCCGTAAAAGCCCATATGTTCTTTACCCATACCCACTGGGATCATATTCAAGGCTTTCCTTTTTTTGTACCTGCTTTTGTTAAAAATAATTGTTTCTATATATACGGAGCAGTTGCTCCAAATGGAGCTACTATTCAACAGAGGTTGAATGACCAGATGCTCAACCCTAATTTTCCTGTACCTTTGCAAGTTATGGGGGCTGAACTTAAGTTTTTCGATTTGGAAATAAGTCAGCCAATTAAAATTGGTGATATAGTTATTGAAAATGCTTTACTCAACCACCCTGGAGAAGCAGTAGGATATCGTGTCAACTGGCAAGGATACACTGCAGCTTATGTTACTGACACAGAACATTTTCCCGATCGCTTTGATGAAAATGTTTTATTTTTGGCTCGTCAAGCAGATGTATTAATCTACGACGCTACTTATACAGATGAAGAATATTATTCGGACAAGTCTAGTAAAATAGGTTGGGGACATTCAACTTGGCAGGAGGCTGTAAAAATTGCTACAGTGGCTCAAGTTAAAAAATTAGTGATTTTTCACCATGACCCTATACATAATGATGATTTCTTAGATAAAGTAGGAGAGCAAGTAGCAGAAAAATTTCCTAATAGTTTGATGGCAAGAGAAGGTCTTTCAATTCAATTAATTCCTCCAAGCAATAGTTAAGACAATAATTCAGCAGTCAAACACTCCAAAAAAATCTAAAGTTTCAGCTTAATATTAATTTTGTTAGTAAGCTGACAAAAAATATAGATGAACAAAGATTAAATGTAGTAGAAAATGATTCAATCAACAAAAATATAAGGTGTGTGGGTAACTTCTTCTTTAGCTACAGTATTAACTCCAACTACCGTTGCCTTGGGAAACTTTGATGGTTTACATCGAGGACATAGGCAAGTAGTTCAACCAACTTTAAAATTAGATACTAGAAAAAATTCACTCTATGTTTATCCATCACAAACAGATACAGAAGTAGACAAAAACACAAAACTTCAATTATTAAATTCATCATGGTATTGCCAAAGTGAATTGGACAAAAATGATGATTGTCAAGAGCCAAAAATTTATTCAACTGTTGTAACTTTTAATCCTCATCCCCAAGAGTTTTTTAGTGGAAAACCAAAAAAATTGTTAGCTCCACTAGATGAAAAATTAGCTCTTTTTCAACAGATGGGAGTAGAACAAGTGGTATTACTGCAATTTGACCAAGAATTGGCCAATTTAACTCCTACTCAATTTGTAGAAAAAATTCTGGTAAAACACTTAAAAGCAAGTCAAGTAAGTGTCGGATGGGACTTCCGCTTTGGTAGAAACAGGGTAGGAAAAGCAACAGATTTACAGACTATTGCAGCTAACTATAATATAGAAGTTACGATTGTACCTCTATACACTTGTGAAAATGGAGAACGTATTAGCAGTTCTATAATTCGTCAAGCTCTTGAGCAAGGAGACCTGAAAAAATCCAATCGTTTATTAGGTCGTCCCTACAGTTTAGCAGGTCAGGTGGTGGAAGGACAAAAATTAGGTAGAACTTTAGGATTTCCTACAGCTAATCTACAGCTACCGCCACAAAAATTTTTGCCTCGTTTTGGAGTTTATGCTGTGGAGGCCTATATCTTTGGACAGAAGCAACTTCAGGAAAATTCTTCTGGCGATTGTCCACACTTAGGAGTAATGAATATTGGCTGTCGCCCCACATTAAATGGTCTACACCCGACTACAGAAATTCACTTGTTAAATTGGTCTGGAGATTTATATGGTCAGACTATAATGGTAAATTTGATTGAGTTTTTAAGACCTGAACAAAAGTTTGCTTCTTTAGATTTACTAAAAGCAAAAATTCAAGAAGACTGTGCAATTGCGAGAAGTATACTCGTAAGTAACACTAAATAAATTTAATATAAAATAATCTTGTTGTTTCAATGGAAAATAGTTTAGTGATGGGTAAATGTCGTATCACTCTAATTGATCATTGCTTTTAAATTAATTATTGGTCGAATGTATCAAAAATAAATTATGCAAAGCTAAAAAAAATATAGCATTCCTGTTTAACTTGTAAAATTTGATGAATAATTTAGCCTAGACATTTTATCAAATTTCTATTTAGCTAAAATTTAAAAAGTTTTACTGGTAGTTTTAAGTTGGACTAAAGTTGTAATCTGTATAATTTTTAGCCAAAACTGTCTATGATATAATCTAGTTCGAGAATAGGTATAGGTTACAGTTTTTGCTTTCAGTGGTGAGCTTTTTTGTGATGTTTCATCTGGCATTACTGGCCTTCCGAAATCTCTCTAGATGGCATTTAATTTTGGAGGTCAAATATGTCGGTTTACGTTGGAAACCTTTCGTACGATGCAACAGATGAAGATATCAGAGATGTCTTCAAGGAGTATGGTAGCGTTAAGCGAGTTCAAGTTCCTTCAGACCGTGAAACTGGTCGCCCCAGGGGCTTTGCTTTTGTAGAAATGGAGACAGAAGATGAAGAGACAGCAGCCATTGAAGCACTTGATGGTGCTGAATGGATGGGACGTACTCTCAAGGTCAATAAAGCAAGGCCACGAGAAGGTCGAGGGTCATCTGGTGGTGGAAGAAGAGGCGGAGGAAACAAATTCTCTAGTGAATACTAAACTCTCATAGTTAAATTAGATTCAATTCAAGGGATGGGAATTAATCCTGTTCCTTTTATCTTCTAGTATTAATCACAATTTGATTGATAATTTTTCTGATGTAAATAGCGCGATCAAGCTAATATTTTAAGTATTAAACTTCAAGAAATTGTTAAAATAAAATTTTTGGCCTTAATTTTGATGATGTTTCTCTTTGGTGTTTATTGTGCCAGACTTTTTGCATAAGTCTGTTAATTTTTTCAATTGATGAAAGAGTTTTAATTTAGTAGTTAGAAGCCAGGATATTTTGGACTTTCAGCCAATATTTATAGATAGCAAATCATAATTTTATGAAAGAAAGTATTGAAAAGCTGAAACAAAATCTTAGTCAGACTATTCTTGGTAAAGAAGATGCCATTAACTTAGTATTAGTAGCACTTCTTTCGGAAGGTCATGTTCTTTTAGAAGATGTTCCCGGTGTGGGTAAGACCTTATTAGCTAAATCTCTAGCTTATTCGATCGCTGGAAAGTTTCAGCGAATTCAATGTACTCCTGATTTACTACCTACCGATATTACTGGTACTAATATTTGGAACCCTAGCAGTGGAAAATTTGAATTTCTACCAGGTCCGGTGTTTGCCAATGTACTATTGACAGATGAAATTAATCGTGCTACTCCGCGTACTCAGTCTGCTCTATTAGAAGTAATGGAGGAAAAACAGGTAACTATAGATGGGGTTTCGCGTTCTGTTCCTAACCCATTTTTTGTCATTGCAACTCAGAACCCTATTGAATATCAGGGGACATTTCCATTGCCGGAAGCACAAATGGATCGTTTTAGTTTATCTCTGACATTAGGCTATCCTACAGAATCTGAAGAGTTACATATGCTACAAAGAATTTCTGAGGGAGTAGGATTAAGTACACTAAAAGCTTGTATTACTTTAGAGGAAGTCGAAGAGTTGCGTCGTTTGTGTAGTCTAGTGAAAGTAGATGAGTCTTTACAAAAATATATTCTCCGATTAGTAAGAGCAACGCGGGAAGATGAAGAAGTTACACTGGGTGTTAGTCCTCGTGGAACAGTTGCTTTGCATCGAGCAGCTCAAGCTTTAGGGTTTCTTGCTGGAAGAGATTACGCTATTCCTGATGATGTGAAATTTCTTTCTCCCTATGTCCTTTCTCATCGTTTGATACCAGCAGGAGGAAGACGTGCTCAAACAATTGTGGAAAGATTACTGACTTCTGTAATGGTTTCCTAAGTTTGAGTTTTTGATTGTTAGAAGTGCGGTTAGCTATTTGATAGTTAACTAGGTTTGCTCAAATTAATGAGAAATACAGGTAATACTAAATCCGGTTTATAGAGTCTGATGATTGTGCAGATTGGGAGGTAGGGTGTAGGGAAGATGGGGAGAGAATTTAATCTTACATCAGAGTTGTCGCTAAATAGAGGGAAAAAATCGCTCCAACCTAGACAGAGCAATAATTCTAAGCATTTTTAATTCCTAATATCTAGAATCCTTACAGAACAAGGTTTTTGGGGATTTTTTAAGTTATAAACCGACTAGTCTATCCTATAAAGTATTTTTGATCACCGGATTTGTTATAAGTAGGTAGGCGTTAACATTTATTGTTAGATAAAGGCAGTAGGCAGAAGGCAGAAGGCAGAATAAAAGAGGTTTCTGAGCTACTTTACTTTTTGTGACATACTTTGTTTTTTGGCTTTGGTGGGTGGAGAATGCTGTAAAATCTAAAGTGTCACAAGGAAAGCTCAAAACAATCCACTGTCCCAAATGTCTATCATCTCGATTGAAAAAAAATGGTTTTCGTCGGGGGAAACAATGCCATCAATGTCAAAATTGTGGCCAACAAGATTGTTGAATCTCCAAGTAATAACGCTGATCATCCAAAAGTCAAAAAACTCTGTCTCAAAATGTATCTCAACGGCATGGGATTTCCAGCCATCGCATCTAGTGACAGAAATTGACCATACTACCATTATCAATTGGGTAAAAGAATTGGCACAACAGTTATAGCAATGAGCGCTGGCATCTTTACATATTACATAAATATTGATAATGTAACATAAAAGTAACTGTATGAGCTGTATTTTTCATAAATTAGGCGATCGCTAAAGGTTAAAGTTTTAAGGATG
>NZ_JAAHGU010000097.1:0-28174 GCF_010692685.1 Okeania sp. SIO2F5
AGTAGTTAAATCAATTATTCCAAGGAATTAAATTTCAAGGAGCGAGTCTATAAAACTTGAAGATCAGCATGGTTGGATGGGGTGAAACCGAGACACGATCGCAGACCTTCTGATGTCAGATATGGCAGGCAAAAGCATATTTTGCTCACGACAGAGGAACTGAGTTGCGATCGCATATCAAAAATATCGGTCATGTAGCAGAACTTAATACTACATGTTAAGACATTAGTAGTATGTAAAGCGTGCCAGCGCTCATTGCTATAACTTTTAAATCATAAAACACTTGCAGCCATTGTTGAACTTCACCATAGCTAAAGAAACCTTCCGCAGATGTGAGTTCTTTGGTCAGTTGATTGACGATCTCTGGTGGTACTGCTCTTGGCCTTCCGGGACTTTTTTTTCTGTTTAATATTCCTTCTATTCCCCGTTGACGATATGTAAGGATTCAGGTGAAAGCGATCGCTTCCTAATAATTCAGGTATCAGATGTAGGAATCAGAGAAAGAGTTGATAAGTTATCATTATCTAGAGCGATATGGCTGATGCCACGCTCCGCGTTTAATGTCGGCGACAGCCGAAACGCCTTTAAAGACTGCTCAAAGAAATCAATCACAGAACGTCCCTGGCGACGACAGGTTTGTACCACAGTCAGTAAATTTGCTGTGTGTTGAAATCTTTCCATGCTTCTGGAGCCACCACTTACCTTTCGTTTAGTGATAGCTAGCCTTAATGAGCGCTCTGCAAGATTATTATCAGGAGGAATTTCTGGGTGATGGAGAAAATACCACCATTGGTCAGCTTTGAGCTTGAGGCTGCGTAACAATTTTCCTGCCTCATAACCTGCTTTGTTGCTCCATTGTTTGAGTGTTGACTCTACCTTGTGTTTAAATCTAACAGCCCAGTGACGATAACCATCACGCTCTTGATTTTGTTGCCATTGGCTATAATGACGAAATCCCTCATCAATTAAGTCTTTAAAAGCTTTCCCAATGGCTTGATTATTTTCCCCTGGTAATTGAATCAATCGTTGAAAGTGACGACGTAGATGGGCTAGACATTTCTGTTAAGCTTTGACTGGATAGCCATTGTACACACTTAAATCATCACTACTTATGACACCACCGTATTCACTACCTAACTGGGATTCTAGTTCAGCACGACTCCTAGTATCGGCGGCTCGGAACAGACAGAAATCTTCATTTGTCAACACCCATAGCCATTCCTTGATTCCCTTTACAGGCCAAGGTGTTTCATCTACATGAATTGATGGTTGTTCTTTTTTTACCCAATTTGACAATTGCTCTACATGAGGTTTGATTGCTGATTCCAACCTTTGATTGGTATTAACTAAAGTCCCTAAGCCAATATCAATTTTCCCCAACTCCCATAACATCTCTTGTTGTTTTTCGTAGGGTAGATGTCCGATATGGCCTAACCATCCCAGGAAGGCTTGTAGCTTCACTCCTAAATCTTGTCCCGGTATCATCTCAGAAGACCAAGAAGCAGATGTTACTTGACTACAGCCTCTACATTGACAACTGTGACGGTGGTACTCTACTATCTCTATGGGTTGAGCTACCAGTTGTGCTACTTGTTGGGTTTCTACTTCTATCGGCTCACTTAAAAATTCTGTTTGACCACAATTAATACATACAAAAGGTTTGAGGATTTCGATTCTGTCTATTCTAGAAAATCCTTGACGAGTCTTTCCCTGATGGCCTGGTTGACCTCCGGGGAGTCTCTTTTTTGGCTCGGACTTTGGATTATCTTCAGAGTGTTTTGCTGTTTCTGACTTTTTTAGTATATCTGTTGATGGTGGTTTGGAGGAACTTTTGCTGTCCAAATCTCGACTAATTTTTAGTTTCTCAATTTCTCGTTCTAGTTTTTCGATCACTTTTTGTTGAGCCAATAGCGTCCTTACCAGTTCCTTCTTTGACAACTGGTTGAGATTTTCCCGGAGTTAGGGATGCTTGTGACTCACTCATATCCTTACTTTACCGTAGTTTGATTTTTTGTCAAGCTCTCGCAGATTTCCTGAATCCTTACCACTCAAGACCTGTTAAGCGATCGCTCTCACCTGAATCCTTACGACGATATTCACCAAACCAATGTTGTACTGTCACTCGATGACAACCGAGCAACTCTGCTATTTCTCCGATAGTATATAGCTTTTTCGTTTTTAACCAGTAAAGTGCTTGTAATTTTTCTTTGATACGGCCATCTGTTTCCAGGGACAACAGTTTTTTTAATTCAGATTCTGTTTCTAATATTTGAGTTTTTGTTTTCATCTAATAACTGCAATCACTTAATAATTTTGTACCTATTTCATTGTAACAATATTTTTTGAAATTGGTATAAAAGTTTAGTAAAAAATTTTGTTTGCCCAGCATTCCGCAGGAAAACAACTCTTGCTCATGCTGCCACCAAAATTAATATTTGTTTTGTCAGGCTGATGTTGAAGAGATTAGTGGCGATCGCCTAATTTCTTCGAGAACCCAAATGGGTTCTATAAACTTAGCTCGTGGCATTAACCTGGCCGTAGATTTAGGGGCAAATATTATCCACTGTGCTGCCTGCCGCCCTAGCAAAACGGGCGTTGCTCACGAACTATTGGAAAAAGCAGTACGTCAAGCTCTAGAAAATAATATTTTAATTGTTGCTCCGACTGGAAACAATAAAGGCGAATGTTGGTGTCTTCCCGCTATATTGCCTGGAGTAATGTCAGTAGGGGCAATGAAAGATAATGGTCAAATATTCAAGTTTAGTAACTGGGGTGGGCAGTAGCAAAAACAAGGTATTATTGCTCCCGGAGAAAATATTCTTGGTGCTCAACCAGGAACAGAAGAAACTGTTCGTAATAAAGGTACCAGTTGTGCAGCACCAATGGTAACAGGTATTTCGGTACTTCTAATGAGTTTACAATTGCAGCAAGGAGCAGCTCCAGATGCAGAAGCAATACGGGCAGCATTAACAAATAGTGCCATTCCCTGTACTTTGTAAGATACCGAAGAAGTAGAACGCTGTATGTTAGGTAAGCTCAATGTTGCCGGAGCTTTTCAACTTTTGACAGGAAAGGAGTTAGCAGCAGTGGAAGTTTCTACGGCAGAGGTAACGCCAGAGGAAGATGTAATATTGGAGATAGTGGGGTTGATAGAAAGGCAGAAGGCAGAGAGCAGGAGGCAGGAGAGATTTATCCCGATGCCGTTCGCGTAGTGTCTCCGCAGGAGATAGGCAGGAGCATTCTGGCAACCAAAGGGGGTTTCAAACCTCCGCTGAACTCCCGTTTAGTGACTCCCATTCATTCGGGGTCAGAATCCGCAACTGAACAGAACCTTCTGCCTTCTGCCTCTCTTGGTGCGCATTCCCTTGCGTCTAACGCCGACGCGGGGTCGCACCGCTCCTGCCTTCTGCCTTCTCAAGGTATTACGCCCAGTGCTACTTCCAACAAAATTTATGCTTTGGGAACAGTGGGTTATGATTTTGGCACAGAAGCACGGCGTGACTCATTTAAACAGTTGATGCCAGCAGCAGTTATTTTAGGAGTTCAAGTTCCTGCGAACCCTTATAATGCTAGCCAAATGGCAAATTATTTAGATGCTAATTTATATGAAGCCAAATCTTTAATCTGGACATTAAATATAGAATTAACTCCTATTTACGCCCTCCAACCTGTAGGCGCATTTGCCGAGGATATTTATAAAACTCTGCAAAATATGTTAGCAGGAGAGGTTGAGGAAGAAGACAATGAAGGTTACATCGAAAGAGTCAGCATCACTGGTAGGTTGAGCGACAAAACTGTGAAATTATTTTCTGGGCAAATTCTACCTGTGGTAAAAATATATAGTCCCAGAGGAATGTATGGTTGGACAGTGAATATGCTGATAGATAGTGCCCTCGCATCAGTAAGTGCAGAGCGAGAAGAAGCTGAAGAAGAAGCAATACGAAAATCTCTAAGAAGTTTTCTGCAACGGGTTTATTATGACCTCCGCAACTTGGGACAAGCAGACCGTGATCGGGCCATTAACTTTGCTGCGACAAACGCTTTTCAATCAACAGCTTCTATTTCTAAAGCAGTAGCAGTTGGTATGGAGTTGCACAGTATAGAAGTCGAAAAAAGTCCTTTCTGTCCTTACAATAGCAACTGTTGGGATGTAAAGCTCAAGTTTTTTAATCCAGATAACACTAGGAGGGCAAAAAAAGTATATCGTTTTACTATTGATGTATCTGACTTGATGCCTGTAACATTAGGTAAAATGCGGTCTTGGTCTGTTCCGAAGTAATAGAGTATCCCCATAATTAGTTATTGCATAATTCAGGAATCAGGACTCAGGACTCAGGACTCAGGAGACATAATTCTAATAAGAAAATTCTGATAGCCGATCATAAATAAAGTTAACTTTGAAGAGGATAAGCTACACTAAATCCGGCTATCTATCTATGAGTATCTTTATTACGATGGTAAACCAGAGGGCAGAAAGGTTAGAGAGGATTGAAAAGTACCTTTGGCTCGGCGGATTTAGTATCATAAGTATGGTATGATAGATCTATTAGGAGAGCCGTAGAATTGGCTACATACAGAATTCCGCCCAGGTTTGGATAAATTTACAACATCCGTATATTAGACGTTTAATTTTGCTAACCTAATTACTGAGGGTTAAAAGCATTTATTTAAGTCTATTTAATATAAAACATCTCAATTTAGTTTAGGTTTTTAACTCATTTGTAGCCCTCTATTTTACCCTTTTTACCCTACATATCTAATTTACCCTATATACCTAAGTTTTAATTCTTCTTGAAAGTAATTGTTCTTCTAAAGCAGCAATTCTATTATAAGCCGCCGTCAATTGAGCTGTTAGCCGTTGAATTTGAATCTCTGATGTTAATTCTCCATCCATATTTTGACTACCTTGATTCATATAGTCATCATCTACTAGCACATCTTTGTGTTCTAATTCTAGATCAAAACCGTTATATTTTTGTTTTAGCTCATTGACATGTATCAGATTAGAAGTAGTTTCTGTAGATGGATGTTTATTTACCTTCTGTTTAATTATAAAGGTTGATACCTGATCGTTCAGTTTTTCAATAATGGTGTGTATTGCTTCAATTTTTTTACTCAAAGCAATAATTTGTTCTTGCAATAGTTCCATATATTTCTTCACTACCCGAAAATTAAGTTTACATTCTTCAATTTTAATAAACATTGAGTATAATTAGCTATTATTTCTAATTTCTTAACTTTATAATAAGAATTAATTCCTTAAAAAAAGATTAAATTTTGAGATGTTTAAAGAGATGTTAAAATCAAAAATAACTCTCTACGTCTATTTGATAACTTTCGGGTTTACCATTCTGTATCATGTGGCCCTTGCATAGGGTATTGAATGAATAACTCCACTGCTTGGTTTTCAAACAATTGTCTTCGCAGTTTACCCCCAAATCAAACTTTGAGTCTAAACATAGTGGTTTGCGATCTTAGAGCTGATTTGTAAACTTAGCTAAAACCCTTATTTTATCTAACTCTCAGGGATTTAGGTTTTCTTGGACTATAACTCCCAAAACCCTTGTATTGCCATAAATTCAGCCTCTTAATATTTACTTTATAAATCAGCTCTTAGTGCGTTGATGATATCCACTTTCATGCTTCCATTGATTACGTCCTTTTTTACGAATTCGTCTGAGACTCTCGTCTCTGGGATGGAGAGCAGCTTTGCAGTTGCCACGCTTTCCAATCACAGCATTTTGGCGTGGTGGAATAGTTGATTTCGCTCCTCTTTTGCTCACTATGGCATAATACTTTATGTTTTTAAGAAACCTAGGAAAAATATGGGTTTCAGCGTTCTTAGTTTTAGACTAAGACAACGAAAAAATCAAGCTTTCAGTCAGTCGAGAGAAGTTGTTTTGGTTGCCAATATCAAAAACATACCCTTGTAAGATATCTCCATCTCTTTATTAAATAGATCTCAAATGGGTTCTATAATTATCCGACTTACAATCAGCTCAAGTTCTCTGGTTGGGGTTTCTGAGAGTCCTCTGCACCTGGATAGTCGGGTGATCGCTAATCTTGAAAAAATTTATAATGTTGTTAAATAAGGATAATTATGTCAGAGCAAACACCTCAAGCTTCTCAAAATTTGAGTAACAGCGAAAATCAACATCTATCTGAGCAAGAACAAGAATCTATGATGCTGGCAACTGGTCTGGAAGACTATGCACATTGGAAAATTATGTTCAAAGACCAGAAGAGGGAAGACGATAAACCTTTCTGTCGCGGACGCATTTGGGCTTAATATCGAATCCAGTAGCATTGGTATATAGTAGAAGAAAGAAAAGTCTTGCTTTGTTTGATTTTTAAGCTTTTGATCTGTCCGCGTCCTTTGCTTCGACTGCTATAATTCAGTATTGAAATTAAAAAATAACAGTCAACATTGTAGGGGTAAACGGCCGTTTGCCTCTACTGATGCTAGAAATGATATTACTCACAAAGCAAAGGAATTTAATATTAAGAAGTTAAAACTTAAAATTCTTGATACCAAACTATTTCTTTGTTGCTAAATAGACATCTCCAGAAAAGAGGGAAAAGGGAGTAGGGAGTAGGGGGAAATAATTGATAATTTCTGTGCGATAATTGATTTGATTTTTTATAATTGAAGATGTCTAATAAAAATCTCCAGAAATTAAATATTACTATCTTCCTTCCAGTTAATAAATTTTAACTTCCAAATTTACCCATTCTTATATCATGTCCGGTAGCATCGGTATTGTATAGCAAAGGTAGGCAACAGGCAACAGGCAGGAAGGCTTAAGAGCAAGAAAAAAACTTAAATTTCCTGTAGATATCCACGCTAACTTTTACACAAACGATACCAACAGACATGATATTACTTATTCCTTCTTCTTTCTTCCTTCTTCCTTCTTCCCTCTTCCTTCTTCAATAAATCAAAAACTATGACAGATATTCGGAATTTATTAAACAAATTAGCCGCTCAAGAAGCACAGTTAAATAATATTCAATTTCTAGCACCTTGTATAAGAAATGGGCGAGTTAAAACAAGAGTAGCAGGAATGGTTTATACCTTTCAAACTCAACCTAAAAAAATTGAAGGTTGGGGAATTTTTCAACCAATTAATGACAAAATAGCAAAATTTGTAGAAGAACCAAATTTGCCTCAATTAGAGGAATATTTCCAACTTTTAAAACCTCTTAGATTATTCCTTGCTTGTCAATTAAAAGGGCAAAAATGGCTAGCATATCCAACTAATGAATCTGATGCTAAACAACGTTTTGGTTTTGCTAAACCTATAGCAGTTCATCTAGTAACAGAAGGAGCTATGTTTGAGTCAATAATTGCTAGATTTGATGGTAGTTCTTGGTGGTATGAAGATATCGATCGCCGTGCTGACCCTTTTGTTGCGGAACAGTTACGGGAAGCGTTGAAAAATATTACGCCACCCAAAGAGGTTAAGTTTAAGGGGATAACTCCAGAAATGAAAACAGTTTATGACTTAGTAGCGCGACAAAAAGAAGAATTTTTGAAACAAATGCAACAACAAAGGGATGAAAAACAATTGCGTGAAGCGTTAGAAATGGGAGGAGGTGAATTGCAGAATTTTCGCGATCGCTCTACTTATTGGCAAGTAGAATGGGTGACAAGGGATGGAGAAGGTCATACTTCCGCTATTGATAAAAATGATTTAACTGTGGTGAGTGCTGGTATTTGTCTGAGTGGCGGCGATCGACATTTTGACTTACAGTCTTTAGTGGGTGTTGTTGAACAGAGGTATTAAAGAAGGAAGAAGGAAGAGGGAAGAAGGAAGAGGGAAAAGGGAAGAGGGAAGGAAGAAGGAGGAAAATTATGCTTCTAATTTACGAATAGTAGCTATAATGAGACGTTGTAGTTCATCAACTTCTTGAATGATAGAATTAAATAGTTCTGGTTTAGCTAAATTTACTGCTTTAGCAATAATTAATTGGGTGTCTAACTCTCTGAGAGAACCTAGAGCAATTCTGAGAAAACGTATATATTCAACTTTACTTGTTCTGCCATATCCTTCAGCAATATGTGAAGGAACTGAAACACAACTACGACGAATTTGACTGGTTAAACCGTAAAGTTCAGAAGTGGGAAAATGTTGAGTTATTTGGTAGCAGTTAATAGCCATTTTAACACCTCTTTTCCATATATATTGTTCTCGATGACTACCCATAATTTAAAATACCTTTAATAAGGAATAAGTAAGAAGGAAGAAGGAAGAAGGAAGTAAGAAAGAAGAAGGAAAGAAGAAGGAAAAAGTAGATAGGGATAGTCTCCAAAAAGCTACTCCAAGTCTATAAACTCCAAGCAATTTTTACCGATTATTACTTCTTCCTGATAAATTATATCCCTTCTTTCTTCCAATTGATAACTTTTAATTTCTAACTTTACCCCTTCTTACTTCTTCTTTCCTTCCTTCTTACTTCTTCTTTCCAACTTTAGTCCTTCTTCCTTCTTCCCTCTTCCTTCTTCCTTCAAAACATTGATAACTTTTAATTTCTAACTTTACCGATTATTACTTCTTCCTGATAAATTATATCCCTTATTCCTTCCAGTTGATAACTTTTAACTTCCAACTTTACTCCTTCCAACTTCCCCTTTCCTTCCTTCTTACTTCTTCCTTCTTCCTTCTTACTTCTTCCTTCAAAACTATGTTTTTTCACGAACAACTTTACCGCAGTGCAGAAATTATGACAAAGCTAAAAAATTTGTCAATAACTATTTGTGGAGCAGGTGCTTTAGGAGCAAATCTTACTGAAAATTTAGCTCGTTCTGGGTTTAGTAAATTACGGGTTATAGATTGCGATCGCATTGAGGAGCGTAACCTATCTACTCAACCTTATTATCGTTCTGATGTGGGAGCTTTTAAGGTTAAAATTTTGACCAATAGTCTTTATCGTGCTTTAGGAGTAAAAATTGATAGTCAAGCTCAACAATTAACTGAAGAAAATGCAGGTAAACTATTAGGAAAAAGTGAGTTAGTGATTGATACTTTTGATAATAGTATTAGTCGGAGTGCTGTGAAAAATTATTGTGCTGATGCTAATATTTTTTGTGTTCATGTAGGGTTAGCTTCTGAATATTCAGAGATAATTTGGAATGAAAATTATCGAGTCCCTTCTCCAGTAAATGATGATATTTGTGATTATCCATTAGCGAGAAATTTAGTAATGTTAACTGTTGCTGTTGCTTGTGAAGTTGTAGTGAATTTTGCAGCGACAAAACAGCAGGATAATTTTACTGTGACTTTAGGAGATTTTGCTGTTAGGTCTATAGATTTTTAGAATTATAAAATTTGCTAACATTTTAATAATTAGGAATTTACCTAACTTTTATATGAATAAAATAGAAATGTTAAACAAAAAGTTAATATTTCCACCTAGAAAAGGAAAAAGTGAAAATGAGCCTTTAGAATGCTCTGAAGCAGTTGTAATTATAGGAGCTAATGGTTCTGGTAAGAGTAGACTTGGTCGTTGGATAGAGGAACATCAAGAAAGTTCTCAAGTGGTTCACAGAATTTCCGCCCAAAAAAATTTAGATTTTTCTGAGTATGTGCCTCTTACAAGTATGGAAAAAGCTATCAATGAGTTCTTATTTGGTATCAGTGCTATACCTCAAGGCAGGGAAGAATTGCAAATAAAGATGATGCAACGATGGAAAGCTAATCAGAGACCGGAGTTAAGTGTTACACCTATGCTTGATGATTATAACCAAGTTCTTTCTCTTCTTTTTGCAAAAGAAAATAATCGAAATAGTAGAATTGTCGATCAAATTAGAGAAATGCAAAGCGAAGGAAATGATCAATCTCCGACAATTTCTGACTCTCCTATTGATGTAATACAGCGTATTTGGAAAGATATTCTACCTCATAGAAAACTTGTGATTGAAAATGATAAGGTTACTGCTGCTATTTCAAATAGTGATACTTATCATGGTCGAGAAATGAGTGATGGAGAAAGAGTCGCTTTATATTTAATGGCTCAATGTTTATGCGTACCAAATGACTCTATTTTAATTATAGATGAGCCAGAAATTCATCTTCATAAGTCGTTAATGAATAAGCTTTGGTCATAAATTGAAGCAGCAAAACCTACTTGTCTATTTATTTATATTACCCACGATCTTGACTTTGCTGCCTCTAGAATAGGAGCTAAAAAAATATTAGTTAAAAGTTATGACGGTAAACAATGGGATTGGGATGAAGTACCAGAAAGTGAAAATTTACCAGAACCAGTGCTTCTTGAAATTTTAGGAAGTAGAAAAAAAATTGTTTTTGTTGAGGGTGATAAAGGCAGCTTAGATTATAAGATTTATTCGGCAATATATCCAAATTATTTAATAGTGCCTCGTGGAGGTTGTGATAAGGTGATTGAGTCAACAAAAGCAATGCGAGATAATTCAGAATTTCATCACATCAAAGCTTTTGGTGTTATTGATATGGACTATAGAACTGAAGATGAAATAAAAGCTCTCAAAAAATCTGGTATAAAACCTTTGAATGTTGCTGAAATTGAGAATATTTTATGTGTACCTGAACTACTAGAAATTGTTGCAAATAATCAAGGATTCGACTATAAGAAAATTTATCAGCAAGTTTTAGATTTTGTCATAAATAAAATTTCAGAAAATTTAGAAGATCAATGCTCGAAGCGTTCATCTGCTGAGATAGAATTCAAATTAAATATGTTTAATACAAAGGCAAAGGGAAAAGACCAATTATCTGTAGCCTTAAAGGATCTTTGTGATTCTATTGATGTCAGCAAAATCTATGATAAAAACTTGGAAATATATAATCAAATAATTCAAGAAAAAAATTATAAAAAAGCCTTATTGTATTACAATAACAAAGGATTATCAAAATCAATTTCAAAGTTTTTTGAAGTGCGTGATTATAGTAATCATATTATTAGACTTTTATCTACTGAAAATAGGGAAAAAATTATCTCAGCGTTAAAACAATATGCTCCAATACTAGATTAGACATAAAACAGAAGTAAATAATTAGATATCTTCAAAATAAACTAAAAAAAGATATCGTAGTAATTCAGTTCTATCATCGTAAAATATAATTTAGAAAAGCAACCCCAAAAACTATTAGAGATTACTTTCCTATGGCAGTGACTTTATAGTAAGTTATCAGTCAGATTTGATATATAGAGGTCGAAGGAAAAGTTAGGATAGATAAAAAGCTTAAAACTAAGACAAAGCAATATTCTTCCTTCTTCCCTCTTCCTTCTTCCTTCAACAGAAAGAAACACTTAAGCTGCAACCGCTTCTTCATAAGGAACAAAAGATTTCTTCTGCGCTCCACAAATAGGGCAAGACCAATCTTCAGAAATATCTTCAAATGCTGTACCAGGAGCAATACCAGAGTCAGGATCGCCAACAACTGGATCGTAAATCATCGAACACACCCGACAGATCCATTTACGGGTTGCAGCTTCCTTTCGAGCAGCTTTTTGTTTCGGTGCAACGCCATTCAAACCTTCGAGAGCTTCGGTATATTGATCCGCATGGTGATGCTCAATGCTAGTCAATAAACCAAACTTATGAGTTGCTTGCCGAAACATGGAAGCGTGTTCGCGAGACTCTTCCTCTTGCTCCTTAAATTCTGCTGCCGCTGCACTATCGCGGTCTACCCGTGCTTGCTCGGCAAATTCTGGGTACATAGTTGTATATTCGTAGGTCTCTCCTTCAATTGCTAACTCTAAACAACGAGAAGCGATCGCTTTTTTCTGCTTTTCGGTCAAAGTAGATGGGTCGTCTACCACTAACTCTGGGTGAAGTAGACGAAAGTGGGAAAAAGCGTGTTGAGTTTCTTGGTTAGCTGTTTCCCGGAAAAGTTTGGCTAAATCTTCCATGCCCAATTTCTTGGTTACTTCGGCAAAGAAGAGATATTTACGGTTAGCCATTGATTCTCCTCCAAAGGCATCAGACAAGTTTTTGGCGGTGTTAGAGTTGGACAAGTCCATGGTGTTCTCCTGAATTATTTCTTTGACTCTCTTATATCTAAGAATAATTCTGATTTAAGAAAGTGTCAAGAAAAATATTGATTTTAATTTAACAACCAATATTTGTTGAGATGTGTTATAATCTGAAATTGGTATAAAATGTATATAATAAGCTTAAATTAATGAACAGTAACTATACTGCAACAAATATTAAGAAAGAAATGCAATCTAAAGGACTGAGAATTACTCCTCAGCGGTTTGCGGTTTATGCTAATCTTTTATCTCGTTCAGACCATCCCACAGTTGAGGAGATACTGAGTGAAGTCAACCGTGAGTTACCAATTTCTTCCAAGGCAACTATTTATAGCGCCTTAACTGTGTTACGAGAAGTAGGGTTAGTTAAAGAAGTATTGCTGGAAGAGGGAGTAACTCGTTATGACGCTAACGTTAAACCTCATCATCATTTTTGCTGTCAAAAGTGTGGCGCGATCATTGATATCGACTGGGAAACTTTTAGTAATTTACAAGTAGATCGTTTACCACCAGGAATTTATCCTGAAAGTTATCAGGTTATTGTTAAGGGTACATGCACTCGTGAAAGTTGTAATAAATTATAGGCATTGAAGAAGGAAGAAGGAAGGAAGAAGGAAGAAGGAAGAAGGAAGAAAGAAGAAAGAAGAAGGAAGGAGGAATAAGAGAAAAATAGTGCGAGCATCTTGCTCGCGAATATTTTAGTATCGCTAAGAAAGAAGAAAGAAGGAAGAAGGAAGAAAGAATAAGAGAAAAATAGTGCGAGCATCTTGCTCGCGAATATTTTAGTATCGCTAAGAAAGAAGGAAAAAGGAAGAAGTAAGAAAGAAGGAAGGAAGAAAAAATCGATGGGGACTCAAACCCCAAGCAATTGTTCCCTCTGCCTTCGTTTATGATATTCTTTTTGTTAATTACTATTGCCAATTATTAGAATTACCCTATGAAAATCAAAAGCTTCAATCACGTTGCAATTATTTGCTCTAATTATGAAAAATCAAAACATTTTTATGTGAATATTTTAGGGTTTGAAATTATTCAAGAAACTTGGAGAAAAGCACGCAATTCTTATAAATTAGATTTACTTGTAGGAAGTGGCGATCGCATAGAGTTATTTTCATTTCCCAACCCTCCAAAAAGATTAACTCGTCCAGAAGCTTGTGGTTTGAGACATTTAGCTTTAGAAGTAGATAATATTGATGAATCTGTCGATTATTTAAAATCTCACAATATAGAAGTAGAAAATATTAGAATTGATGAAATAACTGGCAAACGTTTTACTTTCTTTCCCGACCCAGATGGGTTGCCTCTGGAAATTTATGAAAGTTGAAAAAGGCATTCAATAATTAATAATTAATAATTAATAATTAATAATTAACAATTACCTCTTCTTTTCAAGGAGAGATAATTATTAATTGTTTACTTCCCCCCTCCTGGGAGCAGAGGTGAGTTCTCTCCCTGTACGGACGTTGCATGCAAGGTCCCTAGTCTACTCAAGAAGGGGTTTAGTACCCATCCACTTTTTCCTTCTTCTTTCTTCCTTTCTTCCTTCTTCCTTCTTCCTTCTTCCTTCAAATAAATGCTAGGATTATTCATAAAACAATTAATTTAGAGTGTAATGGAACAAGAAATCTATAAGCAAGCAGTAGCAAAATCTCGTGCTAGAGATTATGAGGCAGCAATTCAATATTTTAGTAGAGTTATAGAAATTAATCCTAATTTTGCTGAAGCTTATTATGGCCGAGGTTTAGCAAAGTTTGATTTAGGAAATAACAAAGAAGCGATCGCTGATTATACTCAAGCTTTAGCAATTAATCCTAATTATATAGATGCTTATTTAGCTCGTGGTATTGCTAAGTTGGCAGTAAAAGATATTTCGGCAACTATTGTAGATGCAAATCAAATAATTACTATTAATAATCATTATGCTCCTGCATATAAACTATTAGGTAATGCTTATCGTCAACAAGATAATCAAGCAGATGCCATAGATAATTTTAAGCGGGGAGCAGAATTGTATTTAGAACAGAAAGATGCAATTAATTGTCGGAAATGTTTGGATAATATTAAACAAATACAATCTGTATCTACTACTGCTGTAAAAACTGAAAATAATCTCCAAAAAGGTGATAGTAAAACATTTTTAGCTAAGATTTTAAGAAAATTTGAAAAAGGCGATCGCCAGGGAGTAATAGCAGATTTAAACTGGGCTTTACAAGTAGATCCAGAAGATTATCAAGCCTATTGTTGCAGGGGAATTATTCGTTATAAACAAGGGGATAATTTAGGCGCAATATCAGATTTTAATCAAGCTTTGCAATTTAACGACCGAGATGTTTTAGCTTATCAAAATCGAGGGGCAATTCGCAGTAAAATGGGAGATTTTAAAGGAGCGATCGCTGACTTTGATGCAGCTTTAAAAATTGAACCGAATAATTCACTTATTTATGTAAGTCGGGGAAATACTTATCGGGATATGGGAGCATATCAAGAAGCAATGAAAGATTACGAACAAGCATTAAAAATCAACCCTAATGAAGCCAAAGCTTTTTATCATCGAGGCATTGTTTATTCCCGTTTAGAAGAAATGAAAAAAGCCATAGATGATTATCAGAATGCTGCTAAATTATTCGGGGATGCTGAAGACTGGAATAACTATAAAAAAACCTTAGATAACTTGAAGAAAATTCAGGGAACTGCTCCTAGTCAAAATCAAAATATTAATGAAGATAATCAATATAAACAACTACAACAAAAACTTTTAAAAATGGTTGGTGGGCATTGGGAAATGGCAGAAAGATTAATCGCAAAAATTCGAGAAAAATATCCGGGAAGGGATAAGATTTGGTATTTGGAAAAAGTTATATCTGATTATCAACAATAGTAGGATAACGAAGTCAGAAGTCAGAAGTCAGAAGTTATTTTTGTCACGGGGATTTGAGCTTCGCTCCAAAAATATTGCACCTTAAAAGGCAGGGTTTTAGACCCATGTTATTTTGATAATTAATGGCAGCAAATTGCAGATATTATGAGGTACAAATATGAATGTTTCAGTGTTTGTAGTGTGGGAATCTTGCCCGCGACGGATCAATTTAATCTTTAGAAATCTCCAGAACAGAGGGAGTAGGGAATAGAGATTAGGGGGAAATAATTGATAATTTCTGTACCATAATTGATTTTATTTTTTATTATTGGAGATGTCTTTTAATCTATGGATACAGATACAAAGATAAATTCAACATAAAACCAGGCAATAAATTTTCACCTGATAATTCTGTAGGAAGATTTCTTACTTCCAACTTTTTCCCTGAGCGATAAATTTCTGCTTGTTGCTGCTGAGGATTAATTAACCATCCTAAATTTACTCCAGCATCCATATATTCTTGCATTTTCTCGCGCAACATTTCCAAATCATCTGTTGCTGACCTTAATTCAATGACAAAATCCGGTGCAATGGGAGGAAACTTGCGCCGTTGTTCAGGCGTTAATGCTTCCCAACGTTCCCGTTTTATCCAAGCAACATCTGGGGAACGGTTAGCACCATTTGGCAACTTAAAAACAGTAGATGAACTGAAGGTAAAACCAAGTTTTGTTTGCCGATTCCAGATGCCCAAATCAATAATTAATTCAGCTTCTCTATTACCACTATCCCCTCCACCGGGTGGCATAATAATTAATACTCCTTTAGCCGTTATTTCAAAGTTAAACTCGCAGTTATTTTGACATAACTGATAGAATTGTTCGTCTGTGAGGTGAACAGTATCTAAATTTAATGTTAAAGCACTCATAATTTTATACTTATTTAGAATTTTTATAAAAATTATATCATGCTATTTATTGAGAACAAAAAGTTAGGTAAAATCCTAATAATTATATAAATTTGTGACCAAAAATATCGTGTCTCTAGCCTCCCTTTTTAAACCCAAGCTTTTAGCGCGCTGAAAGCTGTTTGCGGAGCATTCCGGTACGGAAATGCTGAAATTCTGATAGCTATTTAAAAAGCGCTTCGGTCTGGAAGCGGATCTTTGAGCCGATTGGCCTTTAGAGGTCAGCTTTGGGCGTTTGCGCAGCATTCCGGAACGGAAAGGGGATTTAAACCCCTCCTAAAATTAAACGACTTATAGAAGTTGGTGATTTAAAACCAAGCTTTTAGCGCGCTGAAAGCTGAGTGCTGTTTGCAGAGCATTCCGATACGGAAAATGCTGATAGCTAGTTAAAGTTAGCCAATTTCCGCAGTCATACTAATAACTGTTTCCACAGTTTTCCCAGGTTCAGCAATTAATAAACTTTCCCCAGTATTCATAGCATTACGAGGTGCACTCCAAGGTTCTAAACAATAAAAATCTTTACCTTTCACAGTCCAAAAAACTAGAGTAGAGTAATTACTATCGTAGTTAATAGTTAACTTTAAATTACGACTTTTATCAGTAACTACTGCTGATTGTTTCGATAAATTTACAAATGCCCAATCAATTTCTTCGGCATTAAAATCAAACTCTCCAGAAAAAGTATTAACAGTTTGTTCGCCCTTAAGTTTATACTCATTTGAAGGTAAATCAAACTCCAATTGATTCTTATCAGTCACAGCAAAATAAGGATGAATTCCTGTAGCAAATGGCATAGGTTTCTGAGATAAATTCGTGTGAGAATATCGCATCTCTAGAGTATTACCCCGCAATATATAGGTATAATTCAACTCAAAATTAAATGGATATACTGCGCGAGTTTCATCACTGCTGCGGAGAGTCACAGTAATACTTGCGCCATTCTCAGTAGACTGTTGTGTAACTACCCAAGGAAGGGTACGAGCAAAACCATGTTGCTTGATTTTGTAGCTTTCTCCATCTAATGTGTAGGTATCGTCAACCACGTTGCCACAAATAGGGAACAATAGAGGAATGCCACCGCGCACCGAAAGAGTGGGGTCAGCAAAACGTTCCTTATCAAGATAAAATATTTTTTGGTCTTGAGTACGCCAGTCAGTAATGATGCCACCTCGTTCGGGAACAACAACTACCATAGACTGAGTAGTTTCATCAGAAAGAATATAGGGTTGATTTTGATTTTGTCCAACATTAGCAGGCATAGATAATTTACCTAAAACAACTGCTATTAAGTTCTCATAGAATCGTCTGAAAAACCATTCATTTTGGACATAATACGAATTTGATAAACGTTTGCTACAAATATCTAGGGGATTTTTTAGGAGTCAGGAGTCAGGAGGCAGGAAAGGAAAAGAATTTAGAAAGATTTGGCAATGGCGCTGAGGATGGAACATTTTTTTATACCGAACCCGAGCGGATTTTATATAAAATATTGCTTAAACCTTTAACCATATCATTTAAGTGAACTGAAAACAAGTCTAAACTTAGTGCTACTAATATCAGTTACCAACATCAAAAAATTAGGTAGTGCATAAGTTCTGAACTTAAGGAAATATATCTAGTGATCGCAGGACTTATACAATAGACATCTGGTGATCATCAAAAACCAAATCAATTATCGCATATAAATTATCAATTCTTTCCCCCTACTCCCTACTCCCTACTCCCTCTTTTCCGGAGATAACTAATATATGAGGTCTAAACACTAAATATATAAAACGTTATAGTTTTGATTGACTATATCAATTATCGATAAACTGGTAAAGTAAACTTAAAACAACTACCATTATTTGGACTAGACTCTACCCAAATTTTGCCGTAGTGGGATAAAATAATCCTTTGACATAAAGCTAGACCAATACCATAACCTTCTTGTGACTCATCACGCTTGAGCCTAAAACTATCTTCAAAAATACGACCGTGATTTTCTTTAGGAATACCAGGACCACTATCACAAATTGTCACTTGAATCTTTTGAGTAGTGCGATCGAGGATTAAAACCTGTATTTTTCCTTGTTTAGGAGTATACTTTATGGCATTATCCAACAAATTAACTATTACCTGACGTATTCTTTCTCGGTCAGCATAAACTAATGGTAAATCATTAGGAATATCCGTTTTCAACTGCAAATCTTTTGACTTAAGTCGGTCTCGAAAACTAATTATCACCTCGCGACACAATGCCCCCAAATCTAATTTTTCAGGCTGAATTTGTAACTGCGTACTTTTGCCTCTTGGCCTCTCCAGAATATCTGTAATCATTCTGTCAATCACACGAACTTGGTAACGTGCCTGCTTAATTAGCCTTTCCATAAGAGTCGGAGAGCTTCTAGGAAACTCACTATTAACAGTTTTTTGAGTTGATTCTAAAGTCTCTAGAGCCAATGAAACTGCTGTCAGAGGGTTGCGTAAGTCATGAGCCAACATGGCCACAATACGGTCTTTAAATCTTAGTTGAGCTTGAAGTTGTTCCTTTTCCTGTTTGAGACGAAAAATTTCATCTGACATTTGCATTAATTCTGCAGCACAGTCGATGGAATTAACAGATAATTTTTGATTAACAACCTGTTTAGACTGAGGTTGAGAGTTATGAGTGTGCCAATATTCGGCGATGGAACGTTGCCAGCGTGGCCACCAATATTCCAATTTGGCAATTAAATCTGTACCAGTTAGGGTTTGTCTCGGTTCAGGATAAATTTTGAGTAGAGCAGGAGTAGCAATTAACTTGAAGTGCTCTGCCATATAGGGTTGCTCTTGTACGTCAATGACTTGAAATTCAAAGGGATAATCATAATCTTTTTCTAAATTGTTGAGGGACTTACGAATGGCTTGAATTTGCTCTTGAGAGCCAGGACGTTTGTTGATAAACAATAAAATCTGTAAAAATCCCTGCTCATTACTATTATTATTATTATTAGATTTTTCTGAAGACACCTGTAAAAAATTTCTAGGTAAGTGGGATAGGCTATTAGCATCTCTTTTGCAAATAGAATAATTTACCATTTAGTAGTAATCCATATTGAATATTCCCGCCTACCTAGATACTTGGCCCTATGCTGTAAGCGGGGCGGGGTTTACCACTTACGATTAAAAAACTAATTGGATGAATTTTATATTTTTCTATTAATGGCCTATAAAAGAAAATTAGTTTCTGAGATAATTTAATATCTATTTCATATTGTGACACTAATACTTTCAATTCGCGTTCTAGAGTATATTGAGATTATCTAATGCTGACTTGACATAATTGATATTTTATAGTAAGTGAATACAGATAAATCTTACCAGTGGTTATGATGACTCAAGTGAGGGAGAATTTTCTGGTAAGTGGTATACTGCAAGCTTAAATTTTATAGTAGTTGGAGGTTTGCTGAGGATACTCTCAGAACTTCATGTCTCAGTTGTCAAAAAAATGTAATTTTAAATTTTGAAATATTGCTAAAAATGGATGAAGTTGGTTAGCTGGCAAAAAAATCAGTCCCTCAGAGTGGTGCTTGTGGCGGCGATCGCCTTCTTTGTTCTCTGTCTATTATTTAATTTGCACCGCTATTATAGTTTTTACGCCTCTTACGACCAAGGTATATTTAACCAGGTCTTTTGGAATAGTATACACGGTCGTTTTTTTCAAAGTTCTCTCTCTTCTGCTCTTTCTACAAATGTAGTTCACCAAGGCCAAGTACCAGAAGTATACTATCACCGCTTAGGCCAACATTTTACTCCAGCTCTATTATTGTGGTTGCCAATATATGCTCTATTTCCATATCCTGTCACCCTAACAGTATTACAGGTCACATTAGTTACTGGTGCTGGTTTAGTTTTATACATTTTAGCTAGGCACTATCTCCAGCCACCCTTATCAGCCATAATTACCATTAGCTTCTATTGTGCTAATGCAGTAATTGGCCCTACTCTCGGAAATTTCCATGATATTTGTCAGATACCTATATTTGTATTTAGCTTACTACTGGCAATGGAAAAACGCTGGTGGCCTCTATTTTGGATTTTAGTAGTATTAATTTTAGCTGTTAGAGAAGATGCAGGAGTAGTTTTATTTGGAGTAGGATTCTATCTAATTTTGAGTAAACGCTACCCCAAAATAGGTTTAGCTATTTGTACTTTCAGTTTTGTTTATATGGTAGCTTTAACAAATCTGATTATGCCCCTATTTTCCGAAGACATTTCCCAGAGATTTATGATGGAAAGATTCGGTCAATATGCAGAAGGAGATGAAGCTTCGACTTTGGAAATTATTTGGGGTATGATTAGTAACCCTTGGCGGTTAATAGCAGAAATTTTCACTCCATTTTTTGGCACTATCAAGTATTTATTAGGTCAATGGTTACCTTTAGCATTTGTACCTGCTGTTGCTCCCGCTTCTTGGATGATAGCAGGGTTTCCTTTACTGAAATTATTTTCTGCTCAAGGTTTGTCTGTACTGTCAATTACAATTCGCTACGCTATGACAGTAGTACCTGGATTATTTTACGGTGCAATTCTATGGTGGGGAAAGAGAGAATCAGAAGTTGAAAACTCACCACTGCCATCAGGAAAGTTTCGCCGTTTTTGGGTAATTTGTATTTGCTTGTCGCTATTTTTTACATTTACATCTAATCCTAATCGCACTTTTTATTTTTTAGTACCAGATTCAGTTAAACCTTGGGTTTATGTTCCCGCACACCAACAATGGCAACACGTTGGTAAAATGCGACCATTGTTAGGAAAAATTCCTGATGATGCAAGTGTGGCAGCAACAACTTATATTATTCCTCACTTATCAAGTCGTCGAGCAATTTTGCGGTTTCCTAGAATGCAATTTAGAAATGATGCTAGAGAAGTTGAAAAAGTAGAATATATTATTGTTGATATGTGGCGGTTGAATAGATATCGGGTCGCATTTAAGAGCGATCGCCAACGGTTAGAGAAAATTGTACCGCGAATTGAAGAACTTTATAATTCTGGTGAATATGGAATTACTGATTTTGCAGATGGTGTGGTTTTGATGGAAAAAGGAGTAGTTTCTGATTTGGATGCTCTGGATGGATGGGAAAATCTTCGTATGAAGAAGGAGTCAGGAGACAGGAGTCAGGAGTCAGAAGAAGGAGACAGGAGACAGGAGTCAGGAGTTAGAATAGGCAAGAAGGAGTTAGAATAAAAGAACAAACAAGGAGACAGAATGAAGAGAGAATTTGCTAAAAGTTTTCAAGATTTGATAGTTTGGCAAAAAGCACATCAACTCGTTTTAGAGGTATACCGCTTTAGCAGTAACTTTCCTAAGACAGAAACCTACGGATTAATTTCTCAGTTAAGACGAGCATCTGTATCAGTGCCAGCAAATATAGCAGAAGGTTTTCGGAAAAAAGGGTTAGCAGATAAAATCCGATTCTTGAATATTGCACAAGGTTCCCGCTTAGGAGTAGCGATATTACTTAATTCTGGCAAATGACCTTGAATATGGGAATACTTCAGAATTGGTACTGCATTTAGAAGAAGTAAGTAATATCATGTTCCCCCTCCGGGGGAGCTACGCTAACGGACGGGTCAGTTATAATAAAATTTAAGGACTCCGGGTATCGACAGTACCAAACAAATACTTAAATTATCAATACCCCCAATACCAATATTTGTTCTTTTTCTCCAATATTTCCTCCTGACTCGGTCGTTCCCCTCCACGGTCGGGGGAGGGGCGAGGGGTGGGTTGACTCCTAAAAAGTACCCTAGCTATTTGTAGCAAACATTTATTAAATTGTTATTATTGCC
The DNA here is from genome assembly GCF_010692685.1 of Okeania sp. SIO2F5. NCBI lineage: Bacteria > Bacillati > Cyanobacteriota > Cyanophyceae > Oscillatoriales > Microcoleaceae > Okeania > Okeania sp. SIO2F5. The sequence goes on from NZ_JAAHGU010000097.1 coordinate 21,654, forward strand.
TTGATTAGGAAAACAGTGTCACCTTATCCATTAGACTATACAGCGAAAGTATCTACAAATACTGAACCTGTCGTGTTACCATTAATAGTTGAGAGTGATAAAGTAGTGTCGTCACTTTGTGGGAATGTGAACCCATCTAATAGATCGTTATACAATGTGTGAGCGTAGCTGTGATTACCTACAAAACTAAAGGAACCTGGTTGGAATAAATCGTCCCAGTTAATATATACATCTAAGTCAGCTAATGGGTCATCGTATCCTAATGTACTGCTTGTATGGAAAGCAACAACTCTATCCGCATCACTTGGATCTAGGCGATCGTCTGTGGGGTTAGCACTAGAGAACCAACCTCCTTCAAACTCAGGACCTGCTGGATCGAGACCAATAAGTTGATCGACTTCGCCACTTCGTTCGCGAAATTCTTCTCCTGCTTCACCCATCACATGAGCACCTAGACTGTGACCGATAAGAGTAGTATCGGCAGGATTAACACCTTGACCCAACAAGTAGTCTGCTACCTCAACTCCCACATCATCAACTCTGTCAGCAGCCGCCCAATAATTGAGAGTATCAGTGCCATCTTGCCAGTCTACTAACAAAATGTTAGCGTCATTGCCTTCCAAATCTCGTATATTTTGTGCCATTTCTGACATCCAACTTTGAGGGGTGAAATTATTACCTGGATTTCCACCCGTACTTTGGAAACCATGTACGATTACATAAGTAGGATCGCTTGTGTCTATAGAGCGTGAATTATTTAATCCCCCATTATCCCAAGTATTAAAGAAAACATCTACCATATTTTTAGTTTGTTCTCATGTATAAGTGTTTACTGAAAATATTATGCTTTGTGTTGAGTTCCATTTTGGAACTGCTACAATAATCCTACAAACTTTTGCTGTGTAGGCACTAGCTATTGCTGGGCAAAAAAGCTAGGAATTATGGCTATGTCCAGTTTTGATGGATTTTTTCCATCTATATTATTTACAAGTTTTTTATAGCATTTTCAGGACGGGGGCAAATATGCCTTGAAAAGGCTATATGTAGGGATTAATGTCCTTCGCTATCACTATATTTAGTTTCCGTGCGTAAGTTATGAAAATATAAGTAGAACTCTCAAAAAAAATCAAGCAAAGATTTAGAAGCTGAATTCCTTGCTTGATAAGTTAGCTATGAGAAATTTTTCTTGTTATTTTTTCTGCTGCTTTTTTCGGGATAAGGCGGCGATCGCGACAGTGCCTAATATTCCTAAGAGCGATGATGGTTCTGGTGTTGATTTAGGGTCAGGTGTTGATTGAGTATTAGTGGTAAACAGGTAAGCTGAACCACTGTTTGTTCCGTTGTCGTCGTCTCTAAAAGAACCTATCAGAGCTGTGTTACGGTTTAGAGCTACTGAGTTTCCGAAGCGGTCGAATGGAGAACCGTCGGGCGCAGTAAATTTACGGAGCAAACTGCCAGTAGTAGTATCAAATAGGTAGGCTGAACCACTGTATATTCCTTTATCGTTGTCTCTGTAGGAACCAATCAGAGCTGTGTTATCGCTTAGAGTTACTGAGTTTCCAAAATTGTCGTGAAGAGAACCGTCAGGTGCGGTAAATTTCTGAAGCAAACTGCCAGTAGTAGTATCAAATAGGTAGGCTGAACCACTGTTTGAGCCATTGTCATCGTCAGATGGAGAACCAATCAGGGCTATGTTATCGCTTATAGCTACTGAGTTTCCAAAATTGTCGTGAAGAGAACCGTCGGGTGCAGTAAATTTGTGGAGCAAACTACCAGTAGTAGTGTCAAATAGATAGGCTGAACCGCTGCTTGAGCCGTTGTCATCGTCTCCGTAGGAACCAATCAGGGCTATGTTATCGCTGAGAGCTACTGACTTTCCGAAGATGTCGTATGCAGAACCGTCAGGTGCGGTAAATTTGTGGAGCAAACTGCCAGTAGTAGTGTCAAATAGGTAGGCTGAACCACTGTTTGTTCTGTTGTCTTCATCTAAGGGGGAACCAATCAGAGCTATGTTATCGCTGAGAGCTACTGACTTTCCGAACCAGTCGAATTCGGAACCGTCGGGCGCAGTAAATTTGTGGAGCAAACTACCAGTAGTAATGTCAAATAGGTAGGCTGAACCACTGATTGAACCGTTGTCGTCATCTCTATAAGAACCAATCAGGGCTGTATTATCGCTGAGAGCTACTGAGTACCCGAAGTCGTCGAATGCGGAACCGTCGAAATTTGTGGAGCAAATTGCCAGTAGTAGTGTCAAATAGGTAGGCTGAACCACTGCTTGAGCCGTTGTCGTCATCTCCATAGGAACCAATCAGGGCTGTGTTATCGCTTAGAGCTACTGAGTTTCCAAAGAAGTCACCAACAGAACCGTCGGGTGCGGTAAGTTTCTGATAAAAAGCGTTAGCGGGAGTTGTAAAAGCTAGGAGGATGAAGAGCTGAAAGCAGGCTCTTTTACCAATTTTCTTTAGGTTAGTTGCTTGGCTATTAATTGCTTGTTTTTGATTGTGCATATCTAATAATTAGTTCTTAGTTACCTTTATTTTTGTACTCAGGTTGTTTAGTTATGTTTATGAATTAGACTTTTGACTTTATAAATTCAAAAATCCTACAAAATTTTGCTATGTAGTTACTGTAGCTATTGCTTGCCAAAAAAGCTAGGAATTATAGCTCTGTCAGTTTTGATAATTTTTTCGTTTATTTGCACACTTGCACAATTAGCATAACATTTTATTTAGGCAAGAGGGAATAGGTTATACCAAAACTTTACCAAAATTTTAAATTTCAGTAGTATCACGGAGTTTCTGAGATTGCTTCCTTCCACTCCGTTCCAGTCGCAATGGCTAGGGTATAGTAATTATCAGGTCTAACTTCTGGCTTCTGTACGTCGCCAATCCGAATGCTCCCCTATCTAACTTCTGACTTCAAATGTCACTCCTTCATACAAAAGTTCCATCGGACATTCAAACTCTATACTTTCTAAAGCGATCGCCTCTCCCGCTTCATAAAAATTGCAAAGCCACATTTTCCCCTCTCTTCGACGATAAATTTCCACTGAATTTGATTCCGAGTCTACCAATACATATTCCTGCAAACTAGGAATTTGACGATAATATTTAAACTTATCGCCGCGATCGTAACTTGCTGTACTTGGCGAAAGCACCTCAACAATTACTTTTGGATGTTGGATAAAGTCACGGGATTTTAGATCGTCAGGGTGGCAAGTAACCACTAGATCGGGATAGAAATAACGACTATTTTCATTCGCCTGAACTTTCACATCTGCAACATAAGCTTCACAACCTCTTTGACTCAAATGAGGATATAAAGCTCTGTACAAATTGAGGTAAATTTTAGTATGAGGAATAGTTCCCCCAGTCATCGCCAAAATTTCACCATCAATATATTCATAACGAAGTTCCTGTTTTGCTTCCCATTGGAGATATTCTTCAGGACTCATTTTTTGATAATTTTGAGGTTCAGCAATCATAATTTTTAAAGGTAAGAAGGAAGAAGGAAGAAGGAAGAAAGAAGCACCGATCCGTGTCTTGCCCTAACTTCCCCACTGAACTAAGTTTATCACAAATTCATAGGATCGACATCCACAGTTAAACTGACCGCTGGCGGGCAAAGATTAATCAACTTAGTCAAATCGGGTACATCCTCACATCCAGGCAATAACTTTAATAAAATCTGCCACCGATAACGATTAGCTACTCTAGCAATAGGAGCGGGTGCAGGACCCAATAAATCATATTTTCCTGCTTCCGCTTTTTCCATAAACACACTTGCTAACTTTTGAGCAGTTACCGCTACCTCAGTCGGGTCATAACTACTCAAACGTAACAAAATCAACCGCCCATAAGGAGGATAGTGTAGTTCTGCTCTTGTCTGTAATTCAGCCTCCACAAAAGACTCATAATCATTACGTTGCACTGCTTGAATCACGGGATGTTCGGGAGTATAAGTCTGAATAATTACTCGCCCTGGGTTATCTCCACGACCAGCACGTCCCGCTACTTGCAACAACGTTTGAAAAGCACGTTCATTGGCACGATAATCTGAAAAATGTAGTAACCCATCGGCAGAAACAACTCCTACTAACGTTACTTGGGCTAAATCTAAACCCTTGGTCAACATCTGAGTACCGATTAATAAATCTGCTTCTCCATTAGCAAACTGAGTTAACAATATTCGGTGTGCATCTTTGGTGCGGGTAGTGTCGCTATCATATCTAATACATCGTAAATCGGGAAATTGTCTAGTTAACTCTTGAGTTACCTTTTGAGTACCACTGCCAAAAAATTTAAAGAAAGGAGAATCACATTCAGGACAACGTTGTGGTTGTAGTTGGGTATAGTTGCAGTAATGACAACGTAATAGTTGAGTTGCGCCTTCGTGGGTGTAATGATAGGAAAGTGAAACGTCACAGTGGGGACATTCCATTACATAACCGCAACTACGACAAGACACAAATGTACTATGACCGCGACGATGGATGAATAAAATGCCTTGTTGTTTTGTTTCCTGTAGTTGTTGCAGTGCTTCTTGTAGAGGATAGCTGAACATTGTGCGGTTTCCCTGTCGCAGTTGTTGGCGCATATCCACTATTTCTATGGGTGGCATTGATCGTGAGTGGACGCGCTCTGGTAGTGACAGGTAATAGGTGTTTGTTTTTGAGGAAACAGTTTCATCTATATGGTGTTTCCTAGTTTCCAACCAACTTTCTAAAGAGGGTGTTGCGGAACCTAATATCAAGGGGCAGTTTTCGAGTTCAGCTCGCCATTTTGCTACGGTGCGAGCATGATAACAAGGGGCAGGACGGTCTTGTTTGAAACTGTTATCGTGTTCTTCGTCTAATACGATTAGACCTAGTTTTGGTAATGGAGCAAAGATAGCGGAGCGAGTGCCAATAATAACTTGAGGAATACCCCATGTCATATTACGCCAGGTATCGTAACGTTCGCCCGGAGACAGAGCGCTATGGTAAACGTAGACTTTTTTTCCGAAACGGGCACGAAATCTATCAGTGAGTTGGGGTGTCAGACCAATTTCGGGAACAAGTATAAGGGCAGATTTGCCACTTTCGAGAATAGGAGCGATCGCCTGTAAGTATACTTCTGTTTTTCCAGATCCTGTAACTCCATGCAACAGCACTTGAGCAAATTCTTGTATTTGGGTAATAGTTGTTAATGCTTCTCCTTGATAGGGAGTCAGCATTTTGATTTCATCTCTGATATTGCCCCTACCTTCTTCACGTCGCAACACCTCCTGTGCTTCTATGATGACACAGCCTTTTTCTTCTAGTTTTCTTACCACAGAAGAGTTGGTTTTGCAACTATTAAGCAATTCAGTTAACCATGTTTCCCCACCATTTCGCCGTAGTACTTCCATTACTTCTTGTTGACGTGGGGTTAAATCTTTGGGTAAGTTTTGAACAACTAAAGTTACAGCTTGTCTCAATTTTGGTTTTGGAGGAGAAGGAGGTTCGAGATAACTTTCTACCCAACCTCGTTGGAGTAAATCTTTTAATCCTCTGTTAGCACTTTTGACTTGACGTTGGATATATTGCCAGGTGTAATCTTTGGTTTTAGAATTTTGCAGAACTTCCAGAATTTTTTTAGCGGTAGCATTGAGAAAAATTTCTGCACCTGTTGGTATTGCTTCTTCTATAATGCGGATGCGTCGTTGACTACGTTTGAGTAACCCTGGTGGTAGAGCGGTGCGAATAACTCTAATAATAGGTGTTTGATAATAACTAGCAACTTTTTCTATAAGTTGCCAATAAGTGGGAGGGAAAAAACCTCTAGTAATAATGTCCGATACATTTTTGATGCGATCGCTCGTTAACCCTTCTGGTAGTTGGGAGGTTTTGCGAATGGCGATCGCCCCTACCTGTTGACTGCCAAAGGGTACTGTTAAAATGTCTCCTGGTTGAATGTCCAGATCGGGAGGTATTTTGTAGGTAAATAACTTTTCCTCCTCTTCAGCATCATCTGTTGAAGTTTTGAAAGGAACATCAACTAAAACTTCCACCCACTCTTGCGACTCTTGAGGATGGTTGTTTTTGTAAGACGATCCAGGTTCAGCCAATATTGGTTTTGAGAGTGCTTGAGTAGTTTGGGACATTTTGCCAAATTAACTAGAGGACAAGTAGGGTGTTTTGCTAATGTATCTCCCTAAATTTGTTTGCACTAGCTTACTATATCTGGCAAGATTTTGCTAGCAACGTCATGGATGTTTTAGGGAAGTTCCATGGTATGATTTATATAGTATTCGGATAATTAGTTACCGTATAACTCAGGAGTCAGGAGAAAGGAAGCAGAAAGGAGGGAAAAATCTGGGGATATTCCGGCATTTTATGTGTGCATTGAATGGAAGTAGAAAGTACGATAACTATAGAACCCCTAAACGGATCTTTGTGAGAGAGTATAATGGATAGAAAATGCCATACTCAAGTAGCTTGACAGACAGCGAGTGGGCTTTAATTGAACCACTGCTGCCCAAAAAAAAAAGAACTAAAC
>NZ_JAAHGU010000098.1:0-28066 GCF_010692685.1 Okeania sp. SIO2F5
ACGCATCCTTAAAACTTTAACCTTTAGCGATCGCCTAATTTATGAAAAATACAGCTCATACAGTTACTTTTATGTTACATTATCAATATTTATGTAATATGTAAAGATGCCAGCGCTCATTGCTATAGATTGGTGGATAGGCTAAACAGTATAAAATAACTCGACTTTGTATTAGACGATAAAAATTTTTAGATAATATAAATTTAAGGCTCATCTTTTTATTAAGAATTTATTTTAATTAATTAAGTCAAAAATACTCATACAAATTTTCGGCCTTGTTATAGGACTTAGGTAGTACAAGGTATTTTCGTCATTGTGACCGACAGAGTTTGCGTAGCAGTCCGGAACGGAAAGCAATCTCAAATCCTAGTTTTTCGTACCTCATGCGTAAGTCCTAATTTAGTTTCGCTTCACTTACAAAAGTATAAAATGTAACTAAAGACAAAATACTATTCCATAGCATTATGGTTGACACCAAATCCTGCGATCGCCAATCAATGTTTGCATTTATTAAGTATTCAACCAGACATGATATAAAAAATAACAACAACTCTGTCAAACTTTATTACTGTTTCCTATTCCCTGTTCCTTCAAATCAAGAATAAGGTTCTCCAAATATAACAACTGAACAAGTAATTTCTGACAAAACTTTAGTAGTAACATCACTAACAGATAATCCTGCCGCAGTACGTCGTCGCATAGAGCGTAATACTACTAATTGATATGATTTTGCTGCCTTACTAATTACAGGGGCAACATCATCATAACGAATAATTTTAATTCTCGATTTCACCTGAGTTTTTCCTTGAGAAATAAGTAGAGAAAGTTGGGAATGAAACTTAGTAATTTGTTCTTTAGAAGTCTGGCGATCGCATACATGAAGTAGAGTTACAGAAGCTTGATTAGTATCAGCAAAAAGTTGAGCAAAACGTACAGTTCTTAATGCCTGGGGAGTAATATTTTTAACTGGTACTAAAATTCTATTAATATTCATCGGATTTTCCAACAAACGTACCACAGCTACCGGACAATGAGCAGACCAAAATACCCGGTCTATTATATTTCCAAATAAACGAGCTTTAATACCAGTAGTCTTGTGCCAACCCATGACAATTAGACTAGAATTTTTTTCCCGTGCTGTGCGACTAACACCTTTAGCAAAATCATCATAAATTCGGATTTCTGGAGCAGCTTCAACTTCAAAACTTTGACTAATTTCCAAAGCAGAACTTAACCTTTTACTGCTCTGTTGTAAAGCCAAATTTAACTGAGGAGAATCCATATTGACGTAACCTTTAACTATGGATAAAGGAATCATTAAACCTCCCTCATGTTTTGCCAACATTACTGCCATTTCAATTAAATATTTTGTTTGTTCTGGAGAAAAATATACTGGCACTAATACAACAAACTTATGGTTAACAATTCCATCAACCCTCTCTGTAAAACTATCTGGAACTTGCTGATGAGTTTCCCACCAAATCAAAGAATTATCCGATGTAAAATCTACCTCTGGCAAAGAAATTTTACTCGCAAATTTAGCAGTAAGAATCGGACCAAAAATAGATGTTACCAACATCAAAAAAATTACACTATTAAATATCACCTCTGGTAATATTCCTACTTGCAAACCCACCAATGCAGCAGCTAAAGTAGCAGCAACTTGTGGCATTGATAGAGACCACATACTCATAGTTTCATACCAATTATATTTATAAATCTTTTTTGCTAAAAATGCAGCTAAAAATTTACTTCCAAGCAAACCAAAAATAATAGATAAAGTTAATTCAAAGCTAGTTAAAAAAGTATTCACAAAAGCCGACATATCCAGCAATAATCCCATATCAACAAAAAAACAAGGAATAAATAAAACACTCCCAACAAACTCTATTTTTTCCTTAACCGGACTTTTACCCACCACATCATTAATCGCTAAACCTGCCAAAAAAGCACCAACAATTTGATCGACATTAATCAATGTTGCACCCAAAGCAGCAATGAACACAACCAACAAAACAAATAAAAATTGATTACTTTCTTGATTAGTAGTTCGCCGGAAAAATTGTTTACCTACCCATTGAAAACCCCAGAGAATTACTCCCGCATAAATAGCCAAACTTCCCAATTGAATTGCCAAACTAATCACAGAGAAATTACCAGCATTAATCGACACACAAATTGCCAATACTAATAAAGCAGCAATATCAGTAAATATTGTCGCCCCAATAGTCACAGTAATCGCTTGATTTCCCACTACACCCAACTGCTGTACAATGGGATAACCTAAGAGAGTATGAGAAGCAAGTAAAGAACCTGTTAAAATCGCACCATTCCAACCCAAACCAAATATTTTGGCAATTAATGTACCAGTAATAAGTGGCAATAAAAATGTGGCAATGCCAAAACCAAGAGAGCGGTCTTGATGTTTTTTAAACTCTATTAAATCAATTTCTAATCCCGCGACAAACATCAGATAAACCTTACCAATGTCTGATAATAATTTCATCGTTTCTGTTTCGGGGTCTAGTAATTTTAATCCATCTCCACCTAAAAAAATTCCTGCCACTAATAAACCAACTAATCCTGGAAGTCTGAGACGTTCAAATAGAGGTGGGAGAGTGAGAATTACTAATAAAAGAATCGTAAATGTAACAATCGGATTTTGTGAAAGCAACTTTGTTATCCCCTAATAAAAAAATATCCTATTACCTCTACTTTATAGTAAGAAGTATGGCGCTACGCGCAAGTCAGAAGTTAGAAGTTAGAAGTCACAAGTTAGAAGTAATCCCTGACTTAGTTTGAGCATTTATAAATTTCCGCGCCCTATTTGCGTAGTGCTATAAAAATTGAAGAAGGAAGAAGAAAAAAGTAGATGGGTATAGTTTAAATCTGTTACTTTAGGGTATTTTTAGGGCAATCAGAAAATAACTTATACACAAGAAACAGGATTTTTAAAAGAAGCGATTTGGAAAAATTTTGAAACAAAGCTAGGCAGTGTACAAAGAAATTTGATAACTGATAACTGAAAAAAGGGGGTTGACAAAAAAACTTGACATGATATTATAAATATAATGGAAAAGGTGCGCTCATATATACTCAAATAAATGAGGCCAAAAAAACCATATTTCCCTAACTTAACAGCAAAATTAAATTACACAGGTTGAAAAAAATTTTTTTTGAAACAAGGCTAGATAGTATACGAAGAAGTCTGAATATCTGAATAACTGAACTGATAAGTGAAAAAGTCATGCAGTCTGGAAAAATCCTGAGACAACGCTACAAAATTATTCAGTCCCTCGGACGTGGAGGATTCGGAGATACCTACTTAGCTGAAGATTTAGATTTACCAGGCAAACCTAAATGCGTAGTCAAACACCTATCACCCAAAAGTTCAGACCCAGGAACATTAACCATTGCCCAAAGATTATTTGAAACAGAAGCAGAAACCTTATACAAACTAGGCAAAGACTCAGACCAAATACCAAAACTATTTGCCCATTTCCAAGAAGCAACAGAATTTTACCTAGTACAAGAATATATAGAAGGGCAAGATATAAGCAAAGAACTAACATCAGGGAAAAAATTAAGCGAGTCTTACACTATTACATTACTCAAAGGAATATTAGAAGCATTAGAAAAAGCTCATCAAAACAATATAATTCACCGAGACATCAAACCACAAAACTTGATGCGTCGCAGGTCAGATAAAAAAATAGTATTGATAGACTTTGGAGCAGTCAAAGAAATAACTGTATTGACTACCAATCAACCAGGAACAACTATTTTAACTGTGGCAGTAGGAACACCTGGTTATATGCCAAGCGAACAAAGTAACGGCAGACCAAAACTGAGTAGCGATATATATGCAGTAGGAATGGTAGGAATAAAAGCACTGACAGGCAAAGACCCCCAAAATTTACCCACAGACCCAAAGACAGGAAATGTTATCTGGCGAAACCAAGCAAAAGTAAGTAACTATCTAGCAAATATATTAGATAGGATGGTGCAGGAATATTTTCCACAGCGTTATGAAAACGCCACAGAAGTATTAGAAGCATTGAGTGAACTTGTACTAGCAAAAACGACGGTAAAAGTAAACCCACCTACACCGACACAAACATCAACAGCAAAAGTAAACCTACTCACACCCACACTAGCACCAAAACAAGCAACAACAGTTCCATCCCCACCCCAAACCCAACCTAATAAAACCAGAAGAAAAATATTGATATTAGGAGGTTTAGCAGGAAGTGGGTTTGCAGCAGCAATGTTAAGTAAAGATTGGTGGAATCAACCATCTCCAGAAATTATTCCTACTCCTGAACCAAAACCAGCACCACAACCCAAAACTTCCATTCAGAAATTTACCACCGTTACAGTCAACAGCAGAGGAGAAATAATTAGTCGCCGTCAACATCAAGTAGAAGTAATCATAGAAAACCTCGGTAATGGAGTTACCCTAGAAATGGTAAAAATTCCTGCGGGTAGCTTTATTATGGGGTCTCCAGATAAGGAAGCAGGGAGATATGATAATGAAGGTCCGCAACATAATGTAGATGTGCCAGAATTTTTCATGGGAAAGTATCCAGTCACTCAAGTACAATGGCAAGCAGTTATGGGTAATAATTTTTCTAGGTTTAAAGGTGCAAACCGCCCTGTAGAAAGAGTAAATTGGTACAAAGCTACAGAGTTTTGTGAAATATTCTCACAAATAACAGGTAAAAACTATCGCTTACCCAGTGAGAGTCAGTGGGAATATGCTTGTCGAGCAGGAACAACAACACCATTTTATTTTGGAAAAACTATAACGACTGAGTTAGCTAACTATAATGCTAGGGAAACTTATGCTTCTGCACCCAAAGGAATATATCGCAACAAAACAACAAATGTAGGAATTTTTCCTCCCAATACTTTTGGTTTGTACGATATGCACGGGAATGTTTGGGAATGGTGCGCTGATGAATGGCACGATAATTATAGTGGTGCGCCTACTGATGGCAGTGCTTGGTTGGATGGAAATGAGAATCGTTCTCCACTGCGGGGAGGTTCGTGGAGCAACTATCCTTTTCTCTGCCGTTCAGCTATCCGTCTCTACTACAATAGACGTGTAGACCATGACTATGATTTTGGTTTTCGTATTGTGTGTGATGATGGGAGAACTCTTTAACCCTTTTCTCTTTTTTTCTTTTTTCTCTTCTCCTGCCCGCTCCATGGGAAAAATTTTTTTTCACAGTTGCAGAAGTCAGGGCAAGACAAGGATTTTGCTACAGATGTAGGGATGATTAATCTGAGTCTGCATTCTGTGAAGCACCAAAAAAATCGGCAGGAAATTCCCCTTGCATCCCCAAAAAAATCATGGTAGTATGTAATTATTGGGAGTTGTTTTTACCTATGCATGACTTTTTATTCAACTAAAAAACAGCATTTTATAAACCAAGCATATATATAGAGGCTCAAAAGCGATCGCCAACAATAGCATCAGAAGACAAAAAATCATTGTGTGAAGCACCAAAAGATTTCTCCCATAGAGACTTTTATAAATATATAAATAAACTCACAGCGCGATCGCTACCATCACAAACCAGTCACTCATTCTGTGAAGCACCAAAAAAAACGGCAGGAAATTCCCCTTGCATCCCCAAAAAAATCATGGTAGTATGTAATTATTGGGGTTCGCTCGTACCTACGCATGATTTTTTATTCAACTAAAAAACAGCATTTTATAAACCAAGCATATATATAGAGGCTCAAAAGCGATCGCCAACAATAGCATCAGAAGACAAAAAAATCATTGTGTGAAGCACCAAAAGATTTCTCCCATAGAGACTTTTATAAATATATAAATAAACTCACAGCGCGATCGCTACCATAACAAACCAATAACTCATTCTGTGAAGCACCAAAAAAAATCGGCAGGATATTCCCCTTGCATCGGCAAAAAAATCATAGTAGTATGTAATTATTGGGGTTCGCTCGTACCTACGCATGATTTTTTATTCAACGCTAAAAAAGCATTTTAGAAGCAAGCATATTATAAATAAACTCACAGGGCGATCGCTACCATAACAAACCAATAACTCATTCTATGAAGCACCAAAAAAACGGTAGGATATTCCCCTTGCATCGGCAAAAAAATCATAGTAGTATGTAATTATTGGGGTTCGCTCGTACCTACGCATGATTTTTTATTCAACAAAAGATATTGTAGATTGGGTTAAGCGACAGCGCAACCCAAAAAATCAGAAATAAAGAAGAATTGTTTTAACCTACAAAGTAACAATATTAGTAGTGTTGGGTTTATCTTTCAGATAAGCTCCGCTAACGTTGCCTCAACCCAACCTACAGAAAATTTTTTGATTATCAGCAAATTAAGGGATTAAACTTCCTCTGCCGCTTGCAAAATCAAACGACGAGCTACAGTTTGAGTACCAGTATGTTCAAAATAATTAGTAGTCAAATCGAGAAAAGCCGCCAAATAATCCAACTTATCATCAGCAATTTCAACAAAACCTTGTAAATGATCGATAATCATTTGAGGGTCTAATCCTCGCGACGACACTAAATTACTCATCCAACCCCTAACCGAATCAAAACTATTACCAATAAAATCAAGCTTACCCTGGGTACTATCACCAGGAATCAAATTATTTACCTTCTGAAACAAAGGATTTCGTTGCAGACCAGCAGAACTCATTCCTCCAATAATATCTCCCACGCGATCGACAAAATCAGGTCCTAAAGGAATCAACCCATCAAAACACACCAAAGCAACCATTCGCATCAAAGAAGGGCCACTATATTCTTCTACCAAAGCTGCGGAAAAATCTCCTAAACTTTCTCTAGTTGGCATTCCATTTAATTTGCAGAAAGCAACCAACTCAGCCACCACCTTAATTGCTAAATCAACTGCCTGAGTTTTATCTGCTGATGGGGTTAATTTATTCAGGAAACTGAGGAAAGAGATTTTTCCACCAATTTTGTTGGCCATTGCTGCCGCACCCATAGCAGCATCAGCTTTATCTAAAGTTTGGTAAACCCAGATAGCGTCTTGATATCCTTGAGATTTGTCATTATATATCCATAGAGCGCGTTCGCTAATTTTCTGAATTTTTTGAGGTTTATCTTTGCCAGTAACTTCCCGAACTGTATTTTTAAAACCTACTAAATTGTTCCATTCTCCAGGTACGATGAAATCTAGAGCGCGTAATGCTGAAACTGTAATTCCACCAGTGGGTAAGTCATCTACTAATGTGATAATTGAATTGTTCATAATTTATTTGTCTGTATTAATTTTTTCTCCATTACAATTTATCTTGGTTCCGGAGATGATATTCCTATCCTATTTTGCATTGAGCAAATTTTCCGATAAGTCGTTCAAATACAATAATTCTACTTTTACTATCCCTACAAGAGTTTATAAAGTAAAGGAAAACATCATTCTGTGAAGCACTACTAAAAAATCGGTGGCGCAGGAGTATTTTCCCTTGCATCCTCAAAAAAATTGTGATACTTTGTATTTAATGGTGGTTGCTCGTACATACGCATGACTTTTTATTCAACTAAAAAATCTAACAAATGGTGAATCTAGTAGCGATAGAACTCCGTTCCGCTGTCCAGATCGTGGAGATTTACAGGAAGAATTTACCCTTGGAACTACCACCTTTTCTTATTCTTACCAACCTAACAGTAATTAAACAAAAAACTACCTCTTTAGATAAAAAGCATCTCCCCAAGTTTCTCCTTCCCAATTTGTTTCAAGTCTTTGAAAATCAAACCTTCCTAGAAATTCATCTAACTCCTCAACCCTGGCACAATTTTCATATAATTCATCTCGGTTAACTTCAGTCAGAATATAATCAATATTTTTCAGAGTTTTTCGACTACCTTTCAAAACTTCTAACTCATATCCTTGTACATCAATAATCAAGAAATTATAGTTTTCTTTATCCTCTAAAATATCATCTAGTCTTACCATCTCCACAAATTCTTCTCTATCAAAAATAATCTCAGGATATTGTTCCAAATGTTTTTTAGGCTGTAAAACAGAAGATGACATTGCATTATTCGCACTTTCTACATACATTTTAACTGTTTTATTTTCATTCCCTAAAGCCTTCTGAAATAACCTAACATTTTCTCCAACGTGGCTTTTAAGAATTTCAAAATTTTCAGTCAGAGGTTCAAAAAAAACCAAGTTAACTATATTTAATTTTTGATAAATTTCGTACTCCTGACCATAATGAGCGCCAATATGAATTAATCCTGGAATTTTTAATTGATATTTCTCAACAAGTTCCTGAAAATCAAGAGAGAGATTCTTAGCTCCGGCTGGACCAATATTTCCAAATATATTTGACATTTTTTTGATAGTAAAAACTTTTTTAAATTATTAATATCCTAGATAAAATTTTTGAGCGATCGCTTATTTATTAAATAAACTTAATAAAGTTATAGTAAAAAATAAGTGACTAAGTGACAAGTAATAGTGCCCATTCCCTATTCCCTAATTTCTATTTTATAGGACTTACGCACCAGACCACATATATAGAGTGAAAAACTCTAACGTTAGAGTTTTTTTAACTCTATATATAGTACCTTGGCGTAAGTCTTGTTTTAATAGCTATTCTTAACAAAAAACCGACAAAATAGATAAGTTATGTGTATCTCTTTGAGAGGCTTTTTGAAGAGAAAAAGTGCATTAAAAAATAGATTATTTTCAATAACTGAAGTAGTTTAGCCAACAATCTATACTCTTTTTCTCTGCTCCCCTACTCCACTTCTCCCCTACTCCCTATTCAAAGGTAACTCCAAAGGTATTTGCCCTAATAAACCCTTACGAAAATCATCCAAAATTCGTCTAGCAGTACGCTCAACATCTCCTTGAAAAAGTTGATTTGCAACCTCATGTAAATAACTTTCACCTGTATAATTACTCGCTTTTAACTCATAACGATATTCTAAACAAGAAGCAGAAACAAAACCATTACTATCAACCTCTAGAGACATCAACAAATCAATCAAACTAGCAACAATTCGCTGATTATCATAAGCAGCATCGCCAATATCTTCACAAATAGCCAACTTAATCGCATCCTCTTCATTTTTAATCCTACTAGGAATTACCCCAGGAGCATCCAACAATTCAATCTCATCAGATATCCGTACCCATCTTAACTGCTTAGTCACACCAGCACGTCTAGCACTCTCAACAACCTTCCTCTTCAACAACCTATTAATCAGAGCAGACTTTCCCACATTAGGAAAACCAATAACCACAGCACGAACAGGACGAGGTAACATCCCGCGATCGCGCCGTCTTTGATTAACAGCACGACCAGCTTCCCGCGCCGCCTTGGCCACACCCTTCACCCCATCACCCAACTTAGCATTAGTAAAATAAGGCACTTGTCCCTCAGCTTCAAACCATTCCTGCCAAATCTTCATCACATCCGAAGAAATCATATCCATGCGGTTCAATACCAATACCCGCGCCTTATTTCCCACCCACTCAGACATCTGGGGATGATTAGTAGTCAGCGGGATACGAGCATCTCGAACTTCGAGAACCACATCAACCCGTTTCAGTTGTTCCTTAAGATTTCGTTCGGCCTTCGCAATATGGCCCGGATACCATTGTATAGTCATTGAATAAATTCAACCGCTTTGCGGAAGTCAAGCATTTGCGCAGCATTCCTATTGGAATGCTCCTCTAAAAGAGGCACTAAAAATAAAGCTGTTTTATGGTAAAGTATTCAGATGTAGCATCTTAATATTTTGACATCCTCTCCGGCCTAAAGGTGCGAAGATTCCTACTGAGCCGTAGCTCTTTGGTGGGTTGACGCTTTGCTGGCGCATAGCTGTCGCTAACACAGGGTGCTGCTTCCTTGGCGGTAGTCTGACGCTTCCCTCCACGTCCGTTTTTTGTCTCCGAATGTCCTCCGGAGACTAATATATTTATTGCTGCGTTTTCATCCCGGTCGTGCTTTGTACCACAGTTAAGGCACTCCCATTCTCGCACTTTCAGGTGTAATTTTCCCCCTCGAAAACGGCAACATGAACAGATTTGAGTCGTAGCTTCCCAACGACTAATTACTCTTAGCTCGCGACCGTACTTTTCTGCTTTTCCTTCTAATAATGTACGAAATTGTCTCCAGCCTAAATCACTAATGGATCTGGACAATTTCCGGTTCTTAATCATACCTGAAACGTTTAAATCTTCCAGAATAATTGTTTGGTTTTTACGAATTATTTCGGTAGATAATTTATGTAGAAAATCGGTTCTAGTGTCTTTTAATCTGGCATGTTTGCGTAGCATTCCGTAGGAAAATTTAGCTATCCTAAGTCTGGCTTTTTCATATCGTTTATAACCATTACTTTTTTTTGATAATGATTTACTTAATTTTCTATATTTTTTAATTCGTTTTTTTAATGGTTTTGGTGCTTCTACTTTTTGACCATTGCTGAATGTGGCAAAAGTAGAAATTCCTAAATCTATGCCTACTGATTTGCTAGATTCTGGTAGTTTTTGTGCTTGAATTTCTACTACAAAACTCAAGAAGTATCCAGTAGGGGCGATTCGCGAATCGCCCCTACAATCTTTGATTACTGTTACTGATGATGGTTCTCCTGGTAAAGGTCTTGACCATACTACTTTTAATAAGCCGATTTTTGCTAAATATACTTTGTCTTCATTTACTTGAAATCCTCTTAAGCTAAACCTAGCAGTTTGTCTTGACCTTCGCTTTTTAAACCTGGGAGGTTTAATTGCTTTACCTTTTCTCTTACTTTTAGTTGAATTAAAAAAGTTTTGGTAAGCCTGATTTAAATCATTTAATGATTGTTGCAATGGGACTACTGAAACTTCCGACAACCACTCCCTATTTTTAGTTTTTTTAGCTTGAGTAATAAAGAGTTTTTGTAATTCAGAGTTACTTGGTTTTTTCTGGCCTAAAGCATACTTTTCCTGACAACAAGCTAGACTATCGTTCCAGACTGTGCGGACACAACCAAATAGCTTTGCTAATTGGTATTTTTGTCCCGGTGTTGGATAAATTCGATATTTGTACCTAGCTTTCATAATTATCGTTTTTAACTCACAATACTATAGGATATTTGTGGGTATTAAATCAAATCAAAAGTCCCCCTTCTAGGGCTATGCTTTACCCATAAGTCTTAGAAGCATTGCAGGGTGGTCCGTGTGGTCCGTGTGGTCCGTGTGGGGAGATGGTTTAAGTAGCTAGTCAGAGTTGGCAAATGCCGAAATTGCCTTATTCACTTTTAGCCACCTATGTCCTAGATATGAGAAATGGCAGGAAAGTCTTCTCTTCCCCCTCTTCCCCCTCTCCCCTCTCTCCCCTATCCTGTAAGGAATTTAACAGATGTGGGTAAAGCATAGCTTCTAGGGGGAGGCTTCAAACCCAGTTTTTCGGTGATTCAGGGAAATCTTTCATGCAAATTACCAATACGATTCATTTCCGAAACCTAAAAGGAGATATTTTTGGCGGGTTAACTGCTGCAGTGGTGGCCTTACCAATGGCACTAGCTTTCGGAATTGCTTCTGGAGCAGGTGCTGCTGCAGGGTTATGGGGAGCAATCTTAGTCGGATTTTTTGCCGCTTTATTTGGTGGCACCCCTAGTCTAATCTCTGAACCAACTGGACCGATGACGGTCATTGTCACCGCTGTTATCGCCGAATTAATGGCCGTAAATCCCGAAAGTGGTCTGGCAATGGCCTTTACCGTGGTGATGATGGCGGGTATCTTTCAAATCCTATTTGGAGTCCTGCGGTTGGGAAAGTATATTACCATGCTTCCTTATAACGTCATTTCCGGTTTTATGACAGGAATTGGCGTGATTTTGATTTTTTTGCAAATTGCGCCGTTTATCGGTCAACAAACCCCCTCTGGTGGAGTAATTGGCGTGATTAAGGCTTTCCCTAATTTGATTACCAATATTAATCCATGGGAAACGTTGTTAGGGTTAATTACTCTAGGAATTTTGTTCTTTTGTCCCGCCAAACTAAAAAAGTTAGTCCCTCCCCAACTAATAGCTTTGGTAATTGGTACAGCGATTTCTTTGATTTTCTTTGGAAATATAGAAATTCGGACGATCGCTACAATTGGAGAAATTACCCCCGGTTTGCCACAACTGCAAATTCCTACATTTACCGCTGAAAATTTACGGTTAATGTTTGTAAATGCCATGGTTTTGGGTATGGTGGGTTCTATTGATTGCCTATTAACTTGTTTGGTATCAGATAGTTTGACCAGAACTGAACATAAATCTAATAAAGAATTAATCAGTCAAGGGGTGGCTAACTTAATTACAGGTTTATGTGGTGGAATTGCTGGTTCTGGAGCAACAACAGCAACTGTAGTTAGTATCCAAGCGGGGGGACGCACCGCTTTAGCTGGCATTAGTCGCGCTTTAGCACTGTTAATTGTTGTGTTATGGGCAGCACCTTTAACTTCCGGAATTCCCCTAGCTGTGTTAGCAGGAATTGTCTTAAAGGTGGGAATTGATATTATTGATTGGGGTTTCCTCAAACGGGTTCACAACATTTCTTGGAAAGCTGCTGGAATTGTTTATAGTGTGGTACTACTCACGGTATTTGTGGATTTAATGGTAGCGGTTGCCGTGGGAGTTTTTATCGCGAATATTTTAACCATTGAACGTCTCGAAGAAATGCAATCTCAGTCTGTAAAAGCGATTACTGATGCGGACGATCAAATCGTAATGAATGACGAAGAAAAGCAAATTTTGGATTTGGCAAATGGCCGAGTTTTGCTGTTTCATTTGAGCGGGCCAATGATTTTTGGAGTAGCCAAAGCGATTTCCAGAGAACATAGTGCCATTGGTAATTATGATGTGTTGATTGTCGATTTGAGTGAAGTGCCAATTCTAGGGGTAACTTCTTCTTTAGCGATTGAAAATGCCATTCAAGAGGCGATCGATGCTGGACGAGATATCATTATGGTTGGAGCAACTGGAAAGGTAAAACGCCGGTTAGAAAAGCTGGGAATTGCTGGCTTAATTCCAGAGAATTACTGGATGGGCGATCGCCTGACTGCACTTAAGGAAGGTTTACAAATAGTGAAGCAAAAACAAAGCTCTAGCTATGAAAATATCCAAAAACCTGCTTTTCCCAGTTCTTAATCCTATTTTTCTCATAGAAACCCGATTTTTCCCAACATAATCCGCATTTTTAGCCAAAGCAATTCTGCTGATTACGCTGAGTATTTGCCTAGAAGTTGAGATAGTTTTTTGTTTTTTTGGGGGGTGAGGGTGGCAAGAAGAAAGGCAAAGAATGGAACAGAGGAAAATAATTTGTCAAATTTTTAGCTATTAGCAGACCCGCTAGTTTTTGTTCACAAAACTGATACCAGGAAGCATTTCTCTAAAAAAATCCCAAATCATCACCTTTTCTATTTTGCCAAATCCCAAATTCCCCTAAACTCTAAAATCTAAAATCTAAGGTACTACCAAAATTGGACAAGGAGACAGATTAATAATCCGGTTACTAACACTATCAGTAGCTCCTTCCTCACTCAAACCAATACCTCGGCAGCCAATCACAATTAAGTCAGCATTAATCTCATCTGCCACATCACAGATAGTAAAAGCCGGATGGCCTTCCCTTTGGATCGTTTCAGCTTCAATACCCTGCCCGGCAAATAGAGCCTTAGCCTCCTCTAAAAGTTGGGTAACTGTTTGCTCAGAAGTCATTTCTGGGTGGAAAGCTTCCTGGCCTTCTGAAACTACTTCTCGCACTGAAATTACTACCAAGCGAGCTTGATATGTCTTGACAATGTTAATCACTTTTTCCGCAGCTTCGCGAGCTTCTCGGCTACGGTCTACAGGAAATAGAACTGTTTTAAACATAGAAGTATATTTGGGGCACGGACTCCGATAAAATGTTTACCGTGAACGAATTGGTGTAACCTAATTTTATCCATTTATAGGCCATACAATCCCAATTAATGGACATTGATAAAACAAATACTTAGGAGATTAATCCTGTGACAAAAAAAACTGTAGCAAATTTATCGGCATCTGACTTATCTGGCAAAAAGGTACTCATGCGGGCAGACTTTAATGTGCCTGTTGATAATGGTAGTATTACAGATGATACTAGGATTCGGGCAGCTCTTCCCACAATTCAAGATTTAATTGGTAAAGGTGCAAAAGTTATCTTGACTAGCCATTTTGGACGTCCGAAGGGAAAAGTAAATGATGGTATGCGTCTTACTCTTGTGGGAGAAAGACTCTCTGAAGTATTGGGTAAGGAAGTTAAAAAGTGTGACGACTGCATTGGTGAGGATGTAGCTTCTACTGTAGCAGCGATGCAAGATGGCGATGTAGTTTTGCTGGAGAATGTTCGCTTCTACCCTGGAGAGGAGAAAAATGACCCAGAGTTTGCCAAGCAACTTGCTTCTGTGGCAGATGTATATGTGAATGATGCTTTTGGAACTGCTCACCGTGCCCATGCTTCCACTGAGGGCGTGACTAAATATTTGAGTCCTTCTGTCGGTGGTTATTTAATTGAAAAGGAATTAAAATTCCTCCAAGGTGCAATTGATAATCCTCAAAAACCTTTGGCTGCTATTATTGGTGGTTCTAAGGTTTCTAGTAAGATTGGTGTGATTGATGCTTTGTTAGATAAGTGCGATAAGTTGCTGTTGGGTGGTGGAATGATTTTTACTTTCTACAAAGCTCGTGGTTTAAGTGTGGGTAAATCTTTGGTTGAAGACGATAAGTTGGAATTGGCTAAGTCTCTTGAAGCTAAAGCAAAAGAGAAAGGTGTAGAGATGTTATTGCCTACTGATGTGGTTGTAGCTGATAAGTTTGACGCAGAAGCTAATACTCAAACTGTTAGTGTTGAAGCTATTCCTGATGGTTGGATGGGTTTGGATATCGGTCCTGACTCTGCGAAGGTTTTCCAAGATGCTTTAGCAGACTGCAAAACAGTAATTTGGAACGGTCCAATGGGCGTGTTTGAAATGGAGAAATTTGCTAAGGGTACTGAAGCGATCGCCCGGACTCTTGCGGATAAACAGGATGCTATTACTATTATTGGTGGTGGTGACTCTGTTGCTGCTGTAGAGCAGTTGAATTTGGGAGAAAAAATGAGTCATATTTCTACTGGTGGTGGTGCTAGTTTGGAATTGTTGGAAGGTAAGGAATTACCAGGTATTGTTGCTTTAGACGAAGCATAAATTGCTTTAAGCGATCGGTAAGTGCTTCTCTGTTTTACACTATAAAATAGGGAAGCATTTTACATTAGCAAAAGTAATATTATGTCTGGTTGAACAGTTATAAATCAACGACGGAGGAGTCAGGTAGGGAAGCCGTCGGATGGGCGAGGTACAGGAGGAGTGAGTCACGGGGGAAGAAAGAGGAGGAGAAGCAGAAAGTTTTTTTATCACTAATTATCCGGACATGATATAACTCAAAGAAAAAGAAGAAGTTCTAAAAAAATCATCCTAGAACAACCTTTGATTAATCAAACAATAACTGCGGGTACTCAAGTAATTGAATTTACAGCGTTGGTAATTAATGGGATGATTTATATTTTGGGGTAGCGCTCTGTAACCTACCCCGGTTAATCATTGGGGGATTGCCCCTACAAATTTCATCCTGTAATTTACCAACGCCAATTTACAATACCCATTGAGATTCCCAAGAATGACACCCCTTCATTTGAGACAGATAGCAATTGAATTATTTGGGAAGTTGAACTTGCTGGTAGCAGTGCTATTTCTGGGTTAGATTTTGACAGCATAGGTGACGGCATCTATAAAAATATTGGTAAAGTTGTTGCTGATGATGTCACCGACGAAGATCCTAGTCACTACGTTAACGGCGAACCAGATCCTCAAGACCCTGGTATTGACATTGAAAAGTTCACTAATGGTGTAGATGCTGACACCATAGAGGAAGCAGTAGAAATTGCTGCTGGTGAGACAGTTACTGGGACTTATGAAGTGACTAACACTGGTGATGTACCCTTTGACGAAAATGAAGTTGTAGTCACTGATGACCAGAAAGGTATAATTTTGTAAACTGGAAAATTTTTTTATTGGGATTGAGATGTAGATATTAATGCTGTATGTACACTAGATAAGTGATAGTCCTGTATATGTAGTGATAAGTCAATATAAATTATTAGTTTTTGAGATTAATCTTGAAAATATTACGTTTTTAGACAGTGTAAAGTTCTTGGAATAACTATTGCTAGCCAAGGCTTTCAGGGACTCAAGGTTAAAAACTATCGATTCAGAATAATAGGTGCTTTCATCCATGGATAATGGATAATGGATAATTACCTCTCCCTAAAAGGGAGAGGATTAACTAAAAGGAAAAAATTTATTTTTTTCCCCTTGAAAGGGGAAGCTTTCAACCTGAATTATTTAATTATTTAATTATTTAATTCTTCGGTAAGCCTTTTCCAGTAATACTTATCAGTCTTGAGAGCACACCGTTTTTTAGAAGAACTTTGTACTCTCCAGTTACGTTTTCTCCTGCTGAAAAATTTAAAAATTATTGTCTAGGCAATATAGCTGCCTCTAGGCTCTGCCTTTCATGTCGCGCAGCAAAACGCTTCATATAATCAGCTATAAAATCATCAGGAATTAACCCCAAACATTCTAACCAAAAAGTATGCTATTATCTATTGACAGTAGTCATAAAAAATCTCTATCTCTATAATTCATATCTGCCCTAGTTGTGGTAGTAATTATATTGTTAAAAATGGGATTATTCACTTCGGAAAAACAAAAATATCAGTGTCAAAATTGTCTGTGAAAATTTGTGAAAAATAGTAAAATAAATTATATTTAGTAATGAAGCCAAAGAATTAATTGATAAATTAGTTTGGCACTTTTTAATTCGTGTAACAGGTGTGTCGAAAAAATGGTTCCAGAATTACGTTAATAATAAGTATGCTGAAGTTTCTCGGTCTATTAAATATACTAAGAAAAAACTGGGTAAACTCATCATCCAATGTAATTAAATGTAGTCATTTGTTGACCATAAAAATCACAAACAATGGCTCTGATTAGCAATTGATATAGAAACTAAATGAAGGGTTTCGCTGCGCTACATGAGAGGGGGAGACTAGCAGCAGCTATATCGCCTGACCACAATTTTATCACTACATATACAGAACCACCGAAATATATTAGAGACTGTTTGTATTGATTTATCATAATGAATAGAGGAAATAATTACTCTAACATCTTAAATTTTTAATTTTTGCTTCAATCGCAAATCAACAATACCTAGTTTTATTGTTGTTGATAAGTAATTTCTTCTCTCTTCACGACCAGACCATTGATTGCTAGACTAAAAGAACCATCATTCACTCTGAAAGTTTTATTTCCATCAATTGCAGCATATCCTTGATTAAATTCTACAGGTAACTCTAAAACTTGATTCGGATTAGATTTTCTGCCTGCAACTAACATTAATTTACCATTTGGTTGACGACAAATATTGGCAAAATAGTTCTTGGATTCAAAATAATTTACTTCAGACCAGTTGTCTCCACGTTGAAGACAAATACGCCGATTATTCCGGGGAAGTTCAGCTAATAATATAGTTCCTTGCTCTGTTTCTAGATTGTTATGATATGCTAGAGCTTTTGCTAAAAATGTATATAAAAAGAATGTAGTAATTGTCAACAGTCCTAACTTTAAGAGCTGTTGATTAGTCTTAACAAAATTCACAGTTTAGTTCTCCGATAAATTAATTAATGGATTCCATGATACAACATAGAAGCAAAATTTAATAATTAAATTTCTATGATTCAATAAAAAGCATATCTGGCAAGGGAGGCGAATTAAACTTTCTTGAAATAAAAATCAATAGAGCTACTATCTCTCTTGACATACTTTTTCAAAAAATTGACTACACACATAGGTTATTTGTTCTTCACTGATAGTCTTACCATTTTCTACAATACTTAAAGTAGCACCTGTTACAATATAGATAATATTTCCGTTTTCAGCAACATATCCAGTTCCCTATTCAGCTATTGCAGGTATCTTAATAGCATTTTCAGGATTAGCTTTTTGACCACCAATATAAATTAATTGACCATTTGGCTTTCGACAGATATTGGCAAAAAAATTAGCTGTTTCTACATAATCAAAGATGTTACTAAAGGCAGATTTTACTGAAGGCATATCTGCAAACTATTAGTGGTCTGTCAACTTTGAAGTGATGGATAGATTTTTGTAACTGTGATTTTTGGGTAATGTTTTTTGGGTAATATGACCCCTCAAAACTATCTTGACAGACTACTACAAACACCCTAAGTATTTTTAACAAATATTTATCACACCTGATATAAGCTTTTGAACATTTAAACTATAGAACTTCTTGATCAAAGGGAACCCTTAACCCTTAACAAAGAACATAAAACCTAAATGTCTCTTAGCTTATATCAGCAAGCTAACCAAAAATAATTTTTAGTAAAGAAAAATCATCACTAAAGGCATGACCACAATTCAAATCTCGCACATAGTTTAATATCTTATCTAGATGAAAATAACCGTATTTATGGTACTCTAAAATTAGATCGATAAAGTTATCTATACCCCAGATTTCTCCTCCAGGTTGAGGAATTTCATAAACACCATCACTAAAGATATACAGAGAACTTAACTTCTCAACTAAACAAGAATTATCAACATAAGTCACATCTGGAAACATACCAATAGGTACTCCTGGAGTTTTCAACTTATTCACCTGACTAGGCTGACCATTACCTAAGATTAAAACAGCCGGAGGATGACCTGCACTTGCATATACCAGTTGATTTTCAGAGCGATTATACACCCCATACCAGATTGTAAAGTATTTGTCATTTTGATAGGTCATCTGGTAAGTATTATTTAAAGCTCTAAGTACATCACTAGGTTGATGGTAATCTATATTCGGTATTGCCTTCGACCTTAATAAATTCAAAACTGACACAGAAGGAAGTGCTGCCCGTAAACCATGGCCAGCTACATCCAGTAAATACATAGCCAAGTAATTGTCGTCTAGCCAATAATAATCAAAGCAGTCTCCTCCTAATTTGTGGGAAGGAATAAACTGTGATTCAACTTTTACTGGTTCCATTAAGGGTTCTGGTAGAAGAGAGCGCACATAATCAGCAGCTTCAGCTAATTCTGCTTCTAATAGTCGCTTTTGGGTTTGTAAGTCTTGAGATAGCTGATGTAATCGTAACCCTGCTCTGACCCTGGCGGTCAATTCACTCATTTCTATTGGTTTAGAAATAAAGTCATCAGCACCTGCGTCCAGACCCTTAACTCGATCTTGAACCGTTCCTAAAGAAGTTAATAAAATGAAGAAAGTAGTAGATAGTTCAGAATTTGTTTTAACTCGGCTGCATACCTCTATTCCTGTGAGTCGTGGCATGACCCAGTCACAGATAATCAAAGCAGGTTGTAAATTTTGTGCCTGTTGAAAACCATCTTCACCATTACTTGCTACCGTCACTTCATAACCCTGTTTCTGGAGAACTCTTTTGAGCAATTCCTGAATGGCAATATCATCATCAATAACCAAAATTTTATACATCATGCACTCAGTTAAACAATTCACTGTTTCGGCTAAAGCCAACATAAAAGTGAGTAGACCAACAGGAGTTTTTATTTCACTCGCTTCATTTGAATGAAGCAGGAGGAAGGATATAAGTAAAGTGCTAATATTTTTTTTCTTTTCTTAATTCCTTCATTTTGCAGATATTGGGTTTAATTCTCCCACGCCTTTTAAAAATTAGTGGTCTTCAATCTTACATTGGGATCGAATCCCTTTTTTCATCAACTTTCTTCATTTTTTTTAATTATTTACATAAATTTTATACACATACTTTACAATATAGCTTAGGATATACCTAAAATATTATGTAATAAATTTAAGACAGTAAGTGTGAATAAAGTCAAAGGATCTGATAAATTACCTACGAAACATAGTGCTTTTTTACAAGTTAGTTCAGACCTTAGAGAAAACGACAAAGTTTTGTCATGGTTTGAACAATTATATCAAGCAGCTATTCCGAAAACAGTTTGGCTACAGTGTGAGCTAGCTTTGGCTGAAGGTTTTACTAATGCAGCCCGCCATGCCCATAGAGATTTATCTAGAGAAACACTTATAGACATTGAAGTTACAATATTCAGTGACCACACAGAAATTAGAATTTGGGATTGTGGTCCGCCTTTTGACTTGGAAGAATGGTTAAAAGCACAACCAGCTCAAACAGATATGTTTGCTCCTGGTGGACGGGGTATAAAACTTATGTATGCCATAGCAGACAATATTAGTTATACCCGTAGTACATCCGAAAATCGGAATTGTTTGTTAATTAGTAAAGATTATTGGCCATATCCCAAAGAACAAAATCAAACTTCTGACAGTAACAGCTAAATCTAAAATGTGTGAGTGTAAAGCTATGAGATTTTTGCCAATGGATTGAGCCAAAGCAAAATTTCACGTTTAAGTTGATTGAGGTCTCGATAAACTTCTTGTTTGAGCCATTGACCGATCGCATCTATAGGAGTATATACTTTTCCTACAGGCCAATTTATGTCTTGGCCCAAAGGTGTTAAATGATTTCCATTTAATCTTTTAACTGTCACTAGATCGGGAAAACGTAATCTCAACAAATCACTCAAACGAAGAGTTTGATCTATATCATCGTCTTTAAATTTAATCAATAAATTGCGCCGAATTTGATAACGCTTTTGAATTAGGCGGTTTGTAATCTTAGGAGATGGAGTAAATTCTACTTTTATCACAGGAGATATCTGTTCCACCAAGGGTATTGCATCACGAGCTGCAGAATTATTAAAAGATATCAAAATATTTCCAGCTCTTTCTAGAGAAAATAAGCTACCTATCAGTAAATGCAACTTACATCCCATGCTATGCCCAATGCCATATATAGGTAGACTTTTTTTTCGCAGTATTCTTTGAGCATAAATAAGATTGAGACAGCTATCAAAACTGCTGAGAACATTTTTAGCCATTGCTAAATGATCTAAAGTATTGACAAAAGGAGTCGCTATTACTGCATATCCTTGATTTGCTAGCATTTCCAATAACCACCGATAAGTTACATTGGGTGCAGTTGCAACAAACGCTCCTCCCAAAAAATGTATGACTGCTTTGGGGTGAGAAGGTATTAGTACCCAATTACCAGAATTTTCTTGCCATTCCATAATTCAAAACTATAAAAGTTTTTGTCTTGACAATTACAATATTTAGTGATAACAAAGTTGAAGAATTATTTTGTGTTTAAAAGAGGAAAATTAAAACACAAAAATCTAAAACAGTATTATTTTTTAATAAAATTGTAATAGCCGTTAATAAAATTTTAAGGGAAATTGGTAGAATTTGACAGATTCAATTAGTTAATCCGCCTATATTTTTTTTGTTTTTATTTTTTAACTCCCCCGGCGGGAAGTCCCGCGCTCTCCCCTTGGGGAGCGTCGTATGGGATATCCGGGCGTTGTCTGTGTGGTTTGCCCTTATTTTTGATATACTACCTAATTGTAGATATAAAGGTCGATTCTGCCATGCTCCTGAAATATAAGTACAAGCTCAAGCCACATAAAAGGCAAGGGGTAATTATAGCTAATTGGTTAGAATTAGCTCGACGACAATATAATTACCGTTTAGCTGAAAGGTTAAACTGGTTTGAAGCAACGCGCACACCAGTCAATGCTTGTCCACTTAATGTTTCAGTAGTGCCAATAGAACGGATTTATCAAAATATCCCCGAATTTAGAGTGCATTTTGGAGATGGCAGGAAAAAAGACAGTGATGGTAATCCCATAACAAGGAAAGGGGATCAACATCCGAATTTAGTCAATGGTTATGTTTTGTGGGAGACTGTTCAATTGGCGGACTTAGCACAAACTAAAAAGCTATTTCGGGAATACAAGTCTATACACTCTCAGGTCCTGCAAGATGTTATCCAAAGAGTACAAACTACTATGGATAACTTTAGCAAACCCGACAAAAAAGGTAAAACCAGTGGTAGACCTAAATTCAAAGGTAGGCATTACTATAACTCTTTTAGTTATCCTCAACTATCAAATGCAAATATTGTCAAAAATGCCAACGGTCGTTTTTGTGTAAATCTGCCAAAAATTGGCTTAGTCGCTTTAGTATACAATCGTCCAATACCAACAGGATTCAAAGTTAAGACAGGTACAGTAATCCGTGAAGCAGACGGATGGTATATTAGCTTCACGATAGAAGATAAGACGGTACCTTATGAGGTTGTAGAAATTCAACCCACCGAAGATAACTCATGCATGTATTGATTTAGGATTGTTGCACTATGTTGTTACCAGTGATGGTGAGTTTATAGAAGTTCCTAAATTTTTCAGGCTCTCTGAATATCGGTTGTCTAAACTACAGGTCAGATTAACTAAAAAAACAAAAACATTCTAAGTCTTGGAAAATTCTCAAACGCAAAATAGCTAAACTGCATCAGTTGATAGCTAGACAACGACTGGACTGGCAATTCAAACTTGCTGATCATTTGTTTAGTGATGTAAGGGTGATATTCCTTGAAGACCTACTTACAGCAAACTTACTCCGACGTTGCAAAGCTAAATTAGGAAGTAATGGTCAGTTTTTGCCTAATGGCCAATCAGCTAAGTCAGGATTAAATAAGTCTTTGCAAGATGCAGCGTTTGGTCAGTTTGTTCAGGTTTTAGAGTATGTTGCCTGGAAACTAGGCAAGAGAATTATCAAAGTAGACCCAAAAGGTACGTCTCAAGATTGCTGGGAATGCTTGAATAAAGTATCGAAAAGCTTATTTGAGCGTTGGCATTCCTGCCCTAAATGTGGACAGGAACTAGACAGAGACTATAACTCAGCACTACTAATACAAAAAATAGGATTGTTATCAACACAGGGGGAGGACATCACCTCTGTTAAAACTGCAGTCAGGGCTTATCTGACTGAAGAATCCCGCGCTCTCCCGTAGGGGAGCGTCGGGAGTATGTCAATACTCTCAGATAGTTGATTTCTGGGAAATTCCTACAGCGCTTTTGCTGATTGATGACCTGACGTCACAATCAAAACCCAGTAGAGACCTTCCATGGAAGGTCCCTAGTGTGGTCTACCGAAATGAAAACCGCTGTAAGTAAAAACTTCTATTGCGATATTCGCAACAAAACTATCAACTCCCTGAAACAGGAACTATAGCGCTACATTCAGGGAGTAGGAAAAAAGCTGACTAGATACAGATAATCAGCAATTAGCCATTCCGGCAATTTGTAAATATACCAGCGCGTACTACTATGAACAAAGATTTTTAATCAGACAATGGATCTTTTAATCCCAACTCCTGGAAAGCAGCTAACCGCAAGCGACAAGAATCACATACACCACAAGGTTTTTCTTCACCTGCATAACATGACCAAGTTTTTTCCCAAGGTACTCCTAAATTATTCCCTAATTGAATAATTTCGGTCTTTTTCATATCAATAAGTGGGGAAACAATAGCGATCGCTTCACCCTCCCTCCCCTGTTTAGTTCCCAGGCGAAACACTTCTTGCATGGCCTGAATATAGTCTGGGCGACAGTCAGGATAACCCGAATAGTCTAAAGCATTCACCCCAATATAAACCCGACTCGCATTGACAACTTCAGCATAAGCGAGGGCAAAACTCAGAAAAATAGTATTACGCGCTGGAACATAAGTAATAGGGATATTTTGCGACATTTCCTCAACAGAGCGATCGTTTGGTAAATCAATTTGATTATCAGTTAATGCTGATCCTCCCCATAGTCTGAGGTCAAAACTAACAACATGATGTTCTACTACACCAACACTTTCAGCAATTTTTTTGGCTGAGTCTAATTCTCGACGATGGCGTTGTTGGTAGTCAAAAGAAATAGCATAACATTGACAACCATCTGCTTTTGCTTGGTACAAAACCGTTGAGGAATCTAATCCTCCTGATAATAAGATAACTGCTTTCACCATTCTATAATTTTTAGTAATATCTTTTAATCATAACTATTAGAACTGTCATAAAAATGAAGTCTACCATAGCCAAGAAAATGACCAGATGATTTTTCTCCCACAGGAAAAGCTGTCACCCCAAATAAATATATACCCCCATACTTAGGAGTCCGCACTGGACGCAAACCTATAGTAAAAGTTTTGCCTGGAGGTACTGGAGGGTTAAAGGTTACTGAGACAGTATTAGTTTCCCGATTGATCGCCACTTCCTCAACTGCCAGTTGCTGTCCTTTCTGGCGATGAGTTCCTTCAAAGGCAATAATTTTCTTTGGGTTATATCGGATATTGCCAGATCCTTCAGTTTTGGTAATTGTTACTCGTTCCAATGGCACTCCAGCATCAGGCAATAAACTGAGAGTAAAGTAATAGGTTGCACTCCAAACATAGGTTTCACTACGGGTAGTCACTGCCTTAACTAGGCGAGGTGGTTGAGCAAAATAAACTGTACCATCTTTTGTCTGAATTGCTAAAGTAGGGGTCACCAACAAATAACAAACAATAAAGAAGAAGGAAAAAATTTTCAATTTAGGAACTAACATATAATCATTGAGCAAATAAGTTAATTATGACACTACTTGGACTTATATAGAACTCCGTTCTGCTTACACTAACAAAAACTTTCTTCTTCTTTTGTTACTTATTTTTTTCCTCTTAACTCCTAACTCCTGACTCCTGACTCCTGACTCCTGACTCCTCCATGAAGATGCCTATTGCCTATTATACACTATCTATTTTACACCATTTTCTGTACAAACGGCACTTAGAGGTCTATCCCAAGGATCTATTGGTAATTGTTGTAAATAAGCAAATTCAAATACAATTCCTATAGTAGGTTTTGATGCCCATTCTTCAGAACTTAACATCCGGTCATAAAAACCACCACCATAGCCTAAACGATAACCATTTAGATCACAAGCAACAGCAGGAATTAAAATTAAATCTACTTCTGATGAATGTAATAATGGTGCATTTGATTCTGGTTCTAAGATACCATAAATGCCTTTTTGTAAATAACTTTCAGGTTGCCAAATATGCCAAGATAGAGTTTTTTTGACACACCGTGGAAATCCCCAATTTTTATTAGAAACTGTTGAATTTTCTCGATTATTTGTAAATAATAAACTAAGGTCTACTTCTTGACGGAAACTAAAGTAGGCTAAAACAGTTTGAGCTTTTTGAAATAGGGAGTAATTTTGTAAGTGGTGGCAAAGGCGATCGCTCTTTTCCCTCCATTCTGTCTCCGACATAGACTGACGTTTTTTTAACAGCGAGCTTCTTAATTCTTTTTTGAGCATTAATCTAGTGGGACTTACACTTAAAATATTCAGGTGGGTAAATATTAATTATACTAAGTATGGTTTAAACTCACAGATTTATATCAATTATCTAAACAATGGCGACAAATAGTGTAGATTATGATATGAGTAGAATTAAAAGAAAAAAATGGTAGCAGTTGACAAGCTATACATCCTCCGCCACCAATGTCCACTTTCTTAACCAACTACAAACAATCTCTGTGGTTTTTACTGATTGACTATCAATGATACCTGGACTTTTGGAAAAAAGTAAAATAAAATAATTTCAATCTTTGATCACAAGTAGATTATACCTGAGTCTATCCCCAAACAAATCCCAGATTCGCTTTATGCTCTGCAAAAACATCTTGATGCTCTTGCAGCAAACAAAAAAAGTTGTAAGAAATTCTTGTAACAAACGCTTCTAAAGTTTCAGTAAAATTTGTCAACGTTTGACTAGCATAACCTCTTCTCAACCCTCCCATTAATTGTTGATAAAGGATGAAAGTGTAGGCCGTAAAAACTCAAAGAAAGTGACCTATGATACTGGTTTTATTTCTCAAGGGATTTATACTCTTTGAGATTCAATATTTTGGCTTTAAATTAGGCGGCCTTAGTTTACAGTAATAAAAATATTATAATGTTAATTCGATAATTATTCTGGGTATTGATATTATATAACTTTTTACTTTTTAATGGAATAAATAATATCATGTCCGCTGGGGCGCGTTCGTGTAAACCCAAAGGTGAATATCTACAGGAAATTTAAGTTTTTTTCTTGCTCTTAAGTATTCTTGCCTGTTCCCTGTTCCCAGCTCCGGTGTTCCCTACCCTTGCTATACAATACCGATGCTACCGGACATGATATAACTTTTGCTTTCTACCTTTAAGCTAAGATTTTAAGTTTAATGAGTGATATTTAAACATTTTTTTAGTTCAAAAATAGCCTAATTTTTTTTTAAATAAGAGGCAAAAACATCAATGTTTTTAGTCAAATAATCAATATTTATTCTAAGAATTTCCGTGACTTTAGTTCCTGGAGTAGTCAACTACTTAATAATACCAAATCCAGTTTAGCTAGACCACAAATAAGTTAACTACAATTCATATATATCAAGGTTTTCTCAATAATATATTGTGGTCTATAGTCATCGGATTTGGTATAACTTATAAATCATAGTAAAATTTCGGTGTCAAAAAAATGTGTTATAATTAACCAAGAACTTAAAAAGTAGCCTCAATAATCTTTTGACCGGAGAAGGTAGTGGCAATTAGCACCGTAAGCGTGGATTGCTGCTTTATACGTACTACGTTACAGTACTAGCAATGTGGTTGTTTTGCCTAGCGCCATACTTCGTAAACTAACAACGTGAAAATCGTGGTTTTAACCAGATTTACAGGAAACCAAAAACAGGAAAAAGATAGAGAATAGCGAGTTGCCTCCCAGAAGAAGCAAAAAGTTTTTTGATAACTATGTCTCCCTTGTCTTCTCTATCTCCCAATAGTTCCACTATTGCTAAAAACTACGTAGACATACTATCTGAGAACGAAATTATCTGTCGTCAAATCCGGACTACCAAGGAGAGTAGCAAATTGAGCGCAATCTCCGAAACCTGCTGCATTACCATTAGCATTGTAGAATAAACCACCTGTAGTAGAATCATAGACAATAATACCACTACTTGTCTCAGGGTTACTTGTTACAGTAGCAAACTCACCACCAAGATTTCCTCCCGTAGCAGTAGTTATTTCTGTAAAAGTATCTTTGTCAAGTAGAATTATATCTTTGTTAGACTGGAAGTCTGTAATTGTATCTACACTCAAATCTTCTGATGCAAACGCATTATTAGTATTTTAGTATTAAAGATAAAGCTGTCTATACTACCACCACCTGTGAGTTGGTCATTTCCTGCATTACCATTAAGGCGATCGCGACTAATACCACCTTCAAGAGTATCCTTACCTGCACCTCCTGATCAGAAATCGTTATCGCGACGACCTATCAACACATCATCATTGTTTTGTCCCAATACTCTGTCGTTACCAATACCTCCAAAGGGTGTTATTTTCAATGTCTAACGCAAACTCAGTTCCACCAAAGGTTTCTTCTCCTGTGAAATAAATGCTATCAACGATAACGGTGATAAGTGCATAAGCAAAATTAATTACACATCCTACTATTGCCTATTGCCTGTTGCCTCTCTCAACTAAGAAATTTATTTTGACGACTACTTAATAGCAGCTCGTAGTTGCTCTTTAGTGCTACCTGACATTTTGGCGGTGCTCAAGCACAACTACAAACAAATGCACTGCTTTTCAGGATAATGAGATACACTTTAAGATGAATTTGTGTTTCCTAGTTCCCAAAACTATGAATTTATATCAAATCCGGTTAAATAACCTCACAATCAATAGACATCTCCAGAAAAGAGGCAGTAGGCAGCTTTGCTGTAGGCAGTAGGGAACCCACCCCTCGCCCCTCCCCCTCCCAGGAGGGGAAAGAATTGATATATCTAGTGTGATAATTGATTTGATTTTTTATGATAGGAGATGTCTAATAGCTTAAAATCCTGATTATGAAGTTATTAGATCTATAGCAATGAGCGCTGGCATCTTTACATATTACATAAATATTGATAATGTAACATAAAAGTAACTGTATGAGCTGTATTTTTCATAAATTAGGCGATCGCTAAAGGTTAAAGTTTTAAGGATGCGT
>NZ_JAAHGU010000099.1:0-28040 GCF_010692685.1 Okeania sp. SIO2F5
TTTTTTGACAAAAAAGCCTTCTGGTCACAAGCTGACCACAAATAATGTGATTTGGTGATAACATGACGTTCAACTAGCTTCATACCTTAATTGTAGGTAATAACGACTCAATGGATAGACAACTGAACAAACTTACTCACTTTAGTTTTATAGCTATAGTTATGAGTAAGTTTGATGGAATGTATTAATCCTGATGAGAAATGCGTGCTTGTTCCTTAATAAAAGACTCTACAAGTGCCACATCTTCTTTACTACCAATCACCAATGGTGTACGTTGATGTAGTTCATTTGCTACAACATCCAATATTTCTTCAGTACCTGTACTAGCTCTACCACCAGCTTGTTCAATTAAATAAGCCATAGGTGCTGATTCATATAATAGGCGTAATTTTCCTTCTGGCTTTTTCACTGTACCTGGGTATAAAAATACGCCACCTTGGTATAAAATTCGATGAAAGTCTCCAACTAATGCACCACCATAACGGGCAGTATAACCTTCATGGCGATGAACATAGCGGATATAATCCCGCATAGAATCATCCCACTGCCAAAAGTTACCTTCGTTGACACTGTATATTGGGCCATGTTCGGGGATTTTGATATTCTCATTGGCCAGAATAAACTCTCCCAAACTAGGGTCAAGAGTAAATGCGTGAACCCCAGTGCCAATTGAATATACTAGCATTGTGCTAGGGCCATATAGAATATAACCAGCAGCAATTTGTTTACGTCCACTTTGGAGTAAATCTTGAGCTAAACCATCTTCATCATTACCTTCTTGTTGGCGAACCGAGAATATAGACCCCACATTTAGATTTGTATCTAGATTAGAGGAGCCATCTAGAGGGTCATAAAGTAATGTATAGCGACCT
The DNA here is from genome assembly GCF_010692685.1 of Okeania sp. SIO2F5. Classification (NCBI taxonomy): domain Bacteria; kingdom Bacillati; phylum Cyanobacteriota; class Cyanophyceae; order Oscillatoriales; family Microcoleaceae; genus Okeania; species Okeania sp. SIO2F5. The sequence continues at coordinate 873 of NZ_JAAHGU010000099.1, forward strand.
ATTGGACAGTTTTCTGGAATATAATAGGGTTTTTCCATTTCCTCGGATGCCAAGCGACATACAAGGCCACTTTGCTTAAATACCGAGATAAATACATCATTGGCATAGATATCCATCTTTTTGACGGATTCTCCCTGGACATTAACTGTGCCAGTAAACCCTAAAGCGTCTTCTACTAATCCAGCGCGGGTCAAACGACGAGCGATTAATTTGCCTGCTAAAGCAATTCGATTCATCAGGGCGCTGATATCTTGAGCATCTGGTGAGAACTGAAGTTGCTGTAGAACATGACGTGATAAGGTTGTACAATCACGATCTAATGCCTGTGTTTCCTCCAGACGAATGTGGAGGTTTTCCTGGGTATTGACCATAAGTATTTAGTTCCTCCATATTAATTAGCTCCAGTGGTGAATAGATGATTTGTAAAGGCTTTATCTTTACTTGGACTTCTACAGACTGGAGATGTCTAACGTTTATCTATCTTATTTAGGCTTGAGCAAGAGGAGGCTAAATTTTATATGAACTTTAGATAGTTAGTCGCTTTGTGAAGAGTAAAAAGCAAATTTTAAAAGTCAAAAGTTAAAAAGTTCTAAACGCTTCTATTTTTACACCCATCTCAAAAAAAAGTTTGTGTTATCTACTAAAGAAAATACAGTAAGAACACAAATTTTATATTAGTTAGGAATAAGAATTAAAGGGTAATGTAAAATCTTATTCCTTAAAGATATCTTAACCCTGGTTTTTAAAATAAAAGCCCAATGCAACACCCAATAATGTTACTTGTGGGGTGATAATAATTGGTATCATTTCCCTAATAAATGACTTATCTGATTGTGGAAAAATAGATGCCAAACCAATCAGAAGATAAGTAATCCCTAACGAGCCACCAAAAAATACTAAAAGTTTTTCAGCAATATTTTTTCTGGTCTTCTCCTGTTCAATTTTTACCCATTTATATATGTGTTTTTTATTCTCAGGGCTTAAGTTTTTATCAGAGATATAATTCTGAATATAGCTGTCAACATCTAGTGTTTCTAGATTTTTTGTTTCTAGATTCTCTGGTATTCCTAGATAGAAAACATTATCTTGATTTTCATTTTATTCTGAATTAAATTGTTGGTTAGTTTTCATGAATAAATGAGGTTGGTAATTGCTAAAGTTGACAATTTTTACCCGTCCCCAATATAAATATCAAGCAACTAACTACTAAGCTATTATCTGAAAACTACTTCTTTTACTGATTTATCAGAGTTCATAATTAGCACCGTAGAACCTTGCTTTATTTCCTTCTGAAAATACGCTTCAGTTGCAATAGCTTTCCGAAGTGCCTCATTTTGAGTAATACCTTGATTAGTAGCAAGAAATTCTAACATTTCAGCTACATCTGTTGGCAAAGTTACAGACATACGCTTTGTAGGGGGACGGGATACTTGAGTTGTTTTGTTCATCTTCATATTGGAAATACAGGAAATACTTTTCGGGGCATATAACCTCGTATTACTAAGGAACTTAAATACAATATACACTAATTTTTAGTTTTTGTGGTGCTTTTTTTACACCAAAATGGTGTTGAGCAAGTAAAAAAAATTTTTTGATAATAGAAATTTGTTTTAAGATTACTATGTAGAGTCAAGCGAGTATACTTTTAATTGAGAGTACCTATGAATTAATAAGGATTTCAAGGATTCTCACAGCAGCTCAAACGGTCTTAAGTAGTTGGCAATATAAATTCTTCCTTTTATAAATGAATTAAAATTTTGATTAATACCAATTTGAAAAAATAATGTTACAAATAATCAGGGGAATTAAAATAATTTAATCGGATTTGTCTTTGATTAAAAAGGGATATTCAAGCCAATAAATTGTATTTAAACTATTAGACATCTCCGATAATTAAAAATTAGTATCCGCTCAATAAATCGGGGCGGACTACCAGTTTAGGAAGGATTTTACGCCGTTTGATGCTTACCATTTACCGATTTACCCCGGATTATTGAGCGGTTACAAAAATTAAATAAATTATCGTACAGAAATAATCAATTCTTTTTCCCTATTCCCTCTTTTCCGGAGAGGTCTATTTATTATGACTTCTGAACTCCTGTCTCCTGATTCCTGAACTGAAAGGTTTTGAAATTCTAACTCTTAACTCCTGACTCCTGACTCCTGTCTCCTGACTCCTAAAAATATGTTAACCATCTTACCTTTACTAATTTTAATTTTAATAGCATTATTATCTGCCAGCCTAAAAATGAATTTTGAATACCATAAATCGGTAATTTTTAGACTAGGAAGATTTAGTTATGTCAGAGGACCTGGTGTATATTTAACTATTCCAATAATCGACCAAATAAAGCAAGTAGACCGAAGAACTATTACTGTTGATATTGAATCCCAAGATACAGTAACAAAAGATAGTGTTACTGTTGGTATCAATGCAGTTCTTTATTATCGAATTCGGGATCCCGAGAAAGCTTTAATTAGAGTTAAAGATTATAACTTTGCAACATCTCAAGCTGCTTTAACAACTTTGCGTAATATTATTGGGCAACATAAACTAGATGAACTGCTTCAGGAACGAGATAAAATTAACTCTAGAATTTGTGAAATAGTTGACGAAATTACAAATCCTTGGGGTATAGAAATTGAACGTATAGAAATAAAAAATATGCAAATTCCTAAACCAATGCAGCGTGCAATGGCAAAAGAAGCTGAAGTGGCAAGAGAGAAAAGGGCGCGTATGATTAAGGCGGAATCTGACTATGAATCAACTATTAAACTAACACAAGCTGCACGAGAAATTGCTAAGTTTCCAGTAGCATTAGAACTACGTATAATTCAGATGATTGCTGAGATCGGAACTGAACAAAATACTACTACTATTTTGATGATTCCATCTGATATTTTATCTTTGGCAAAAGATGTTTCTCAGTCTATTTCAAAAGATAAATAAAAACTATCCCAACCTCTGAACAAGCGGTTGTTTAATCTAACCTCTAAAATGCAAAGAAGTTGGGAAAAGCTTTCAAGTAAAGTAAGTATTAATATTAGACCTCTTGCAAAAGTTTTAATGAAATTAATTCAAGAGATAAAATCAACAATTCCCTGACCTCTGCAAGAAGTGTATTTATTATTCTATAGTGATTGATTGAGGACCTTCACTTTTGTCACTATTTACTTCTGTATTAGAGTTAGTAGTGGCAGTATAACCATTCTGCTTCTCAAGCCAACTTTTGACTGGATCGTCATTAAGATTTAGTCGGAACATACCAGAGAAAAAACCTCCAAAAAAGGCAACTGGTTGTTCAATTAGTTCTTTTACAACTGGGGTTAATTCATCTAGAAACATAGACTCTTTCCTCTCGCTAAAGAATATTTATTTAATCAAACTAAATTTTTCCCTCGTATTCTAACGTACCGAATATGCAACTATCGTAGCTATCGCCTCAATTAAGTTAATTAGCTTTTAACAAAACTCGCGGAATTCCCCACGTTGGAAGAAGGTGGGGATGGATAGCGAGACGACAACTTGTGATGATTCGTGTTATAATAAACTTGGTTGCTGACCCGCATGACCGACTAAAAGGCTACCTTAATAAATGGTCTAATATCCTATCAGTTTTTAGACCTGGAGGTATACAAAGTAAAACGCGGATCTCAGGGAAGAGACTTGCCCCGGCAGGTTAGCCACAGTGCTGTAATTCCAAGGTAAGTATGTCGGAAAACTATACGTCTGCGGAAAGCAGATGTTTGCCTATGGACGCTCAGTAAGACCAATTCCAGCTTGCTGGTTGAGGCGTCGGCGAATGAAGCGGGAAGCCCGAAAGACAAATAAGACCGTTCCTGAATTGACCTGAGAATTGGAAGCCCCAACCTCAGCGAAGTAGGTTGGGGTACTTCACTAGCAATATCTACAAAGGTTGTGGACTGATAGAGTAACTGAGATCAGGAAGTAATCAACCTTCTACCTTCTGCTGTGATTAACTATTTTGGGCTACCTTGGCCTCCTGAGCAACCTGCTCAACCGGATCGTTGGCTAACTGTGTGATAACTTGCTCCGCTTGTGGCCCTCCTAATTTATGCAAAGTTTGTACGAGTCTATAACGCATTTGCCAATCACTATTGGTGGCAAAAGGTGTTAAGAAAGGGACAGCTTCTGGGTTTCCTAGTTCCCCTAAAGCACTAATAGCTATAGTCTGTATCAGTTCATTATCTGACTGGAGAGCATCTTCTAGTAAAGATAATGCTCTTGGTTCCCCCATTCCTCCTACTACTGCAACTATGCTCATTTTAACTAGCCATTCTGGAGTATTCTGGTAGACCTGTTCTAGGTCGTCAAAAGTTTCAGTAAGTTTTAATGCTCCTAAAGCATCTGCTGCTGCTGCTTGGACATCTGGTTCGGGATCGTTGAGCAGACAGTCTCGCAATATTTCTTGAGATATTGTTAAATTTTGTGTACCTAAGCTTGACATTTGGCTCACTGCAGCATATCTAACACGAGTATCTTGGTCTTTGATTGAAGTTTGAATTAATTCAAAAGCGGTAGCTAAATCTATTTGACGTAATTGATTAACTCCACGTAAGCGATCGCCTAGATCCTCTGATATTAGTAGTTGCTTAATTGAATCTGGGGTAACACTCATTGCCATAAATTTGATTTTTTTATTTTCCTGGATTATCTGAGCTATAAACTAGAGTAGATTTTTGATCCCCTGCCATAATTTATTTTTTCTAGAATCAAACTTACTCGCTTGCCATAGCTCTAATAATATCCCCACGAGTTAGTATACCAATCACTTTATCATTTTCATCTAATACTGGTAACCGATGAATATTCTGTTCGTGCATGAGTCTCGCTGCTGCTGAGAGTGATTTTTCTGGTGTAGTAGTTAGAGGGTCTTTAGTCATTACTTCTCCCACAGTTTCTCCTAAAGCTTTATGAATTTGTTTTTCATAACGAGCTGGATTTTCTAGAAAAATCACACTATCTAGCAACATAATGTAGGGTGGAGGAGTGACTCCGCTTTCTTGCCACATCAAATCTGTTTCTGATACGATCCCGACTAATTTTTCCTGTTCATTGACTACAGGAAGACCACTAATGCGTTGTTCTGCCAAGATTTTAATTGCCTCTTTTAAAGGCATTTCTGGCTTAACAGAAATTGGATTATTACTCATCACATCTGCTACAGTTTTAGTCATGTTTACCTCAGATTTTGTTCTAGTTGGAATAACTATGAGAGCGTCAAAAAGTAAAAATTTTCCTTTTTAGTTTTGGCTTCAATAGTAACCATAAAAGAATATACAACATACCATAATTGCACTTTTCTCAAATCAAATCTTACAATGTAGCATAAAGCTATATTAAGAATTTTTGATTAATGTCAATATCTGAAGGCCAAAAACCAGAAGAAACTTCTCGCGATCGCTGTGTATTTGTCTGCCAAAATACGTCTTGTCTGCGCCACAATTCTCAAGAAGTCCTTGAAACCTTTATAGCTGAGACAGAAAATATAGTGGGTGTTAATATTCAGGCCAGCGGTTGTCTTGGTCAATGTAGCACTGGCCCTACAGTAAGAGTTACCCCTGATGAAATTTGGTATTACCGAGTCAAACCTGATAATGTCCCAAAAATAGTTACAGAACATTTTCAGGGCAATAAACCTGTAGATGATATGCTTAATCCTAGAATTCATCCTCGTTTTTGCTGATTGATATCCTCGCTATTGCTCAACCCTAGAGGATTACTATCTATGAATTAAACAACCTAAGCTGCTCAAAAGACTCAAGGCAGGTTGACGCTTCACTGGAATCAGCTACTTTTTTACGAGTAGACTTAAGTTTCCTCTGCACTCGTTGATTAACTGTGTCCGATTATCCCCCTGCCACTGCCTCCTGCGGAGGAGCTGCTCTTTCAAATAATGAGAACTGAACAGGATTATCTGATACTTCTTTGACTGGCCCAACCTTAGTTATCAGTTCAGATACAATTTCAGAAATAGGAGTATATTGCTCAAGCACAGAAGTATCTGTTTTGTGCTCTACTGACTACCGCCTACTCCCTGCTTATAAATATTAAATTAATTTTGCACAGGTACTTACTTCACAATTGAGAACATCCATTCTTTAATTAATTTGTTAACTTGTTCTGGTACTTCATCATGAGGGCAATGACCTGCCTCCAAAAAGTATTCTGTTAACTGAGGATAATACTTACGAAACTGGGAACTTCTACTTTGAGTATTTATCCAAGGATCTACTTTTCCCCATAGCATGAGTAAGGAACAGTTTAACTGACCTAACAACACATCAACTTTTTCGCCAGATGGAGTTTTGAATATAGAAGCAAAGACTTTAGCTGCACCAGGATCGCAAGAAGGCCGATATATATCTTCTATTAGTTGGTCTGTAACAGCACTTTGGTCTAAATAAACCTTCTGTAGTGTTTTTCTGATAGTGCTACGTCGTCGCGTCCATTGAAATAATAAAAAACTAGGCCAATCTTGTAAGAGTAACCACTTTATACTTTGAGAAATAACTTTTCTCCACAAGGGAGGTTTGGCAGTAGGCTGAGATTCACTAAAAGGTCCAGCACTGTTCAGTAATATTAAACCTGCTGTAGAATTTGGATATTGAGCTGCCACACACAATGCTGCATAACCTCCCAGAGAATTTCCTGCTAATACCACAGGTTTACCAATTACTTCAGTAATAAAGTCATTTAGTTGTTCTCTCCATAGCTGACCACTATATTGCCAGTTTGCTTTTGTTGAACGTCCAAATCCTAGCAAATCGATCGCCCAAACCTGAAAAAACTGGCTCAGATATGCAATATTTTTGCGCCAATGGTCTGTTGATGCTCCAAAGCCATGTATTAATAATATGGGTGGTGTTGTGGGATCGGACTTACCTGCACATACATAGTAGATAGACTGATCCCGCCATTGCCAATAACTGCCGGGAACTGAAGTTGTAGTAGAGGCTGATGTAGTTAACATATATTAAAATATAAAATTTTATTAAGTTGCATTAAATATTGTATCAAAATTAAGGTGGGATCAAATTATTTCTAAAATATTTCTCGTCAGCGATAAAAATGTATTAAAGAAACCTAGGCCAAAAAAAAGAAACCTAAGTAGATATTAGATACTTTAAGTAGAAAATATATAAAGAATTTCCACTAATTTTGCTTAGGTACTTTATTTTTCTTAAGAGTTTTGATACTATAAAAATATGAAAGCAGGGATGCTTATTAAAGAAAAAATTTTTAATTGTACGAGGAGATTGACAAAGGTTTACTAAGAAAAGCTAGGGAGTTTTTTCAGTGATTGCTATCTCATCACGTCCACGTCTAATAAGTCAAAACTGGGTGACAATTAGCTTTGCTTCTACCCTATATTTGTGTCCGATTCTTGATCTTTTACTGGCAGATGTTCCTAAACATTGGCATCCAGAACTACGACTAGGATTACAAGAAGCGTTGGTAAATTCTGCAAAGCATGGCAATAATTTAGACCCCAATAAGAAAGTTTTCGTCCGTTTTTCAATTGTACAAGACCAGTATTGGTGGGTGATTTCAGATCAAGGTCTGGGTTTTAAACCGCCTTGTAAATCAAACCAAAATCATAGGCAAACTGCTACCTATTCCCCAGAAGATTATTGTGATGATGAAAAAGAATGTGGTCGAGGCATATACATCATCTACCAAGTTTTTGATTATGTTGAATGGAACTCCAAGGGTACAGAGTTAATGCTATGCAAAAGAGTAAGAAATAACTCCAGATTACCCTTGGTTATGTGAAGAATTTAAGTTAACTTCAACTTATTAATCCTTCTTAACTCCATGAGTTGGACATGGGGGAGCTGAGATAGATCGATCTAACCAGCTAGTAGCTTGTTTAAGACGTTCGATCGCCTCAGTGGGTTGCGCTTTAATTAGAAAAACTAGGGCAGCTACAGTTAGCTCTAATGCACGGACTTGGCGATTAGACTTAAGTCGATGCCAGTCTCTTTCTGGTATAGCAAGTCTTTGGGCTAAAGCTTGGGCTAATTCTAATGTACTATACTCCTGTAAATCTCTTTTGTTAGTTGCAGTTGCAGAGGCTGAGTTAGAGTTAAGCATATTTTCCTAGATTAATGTTTTCAGGTAGAACTTACTATACTTAAGTATGCCAGCATGAATCCTTCTCCAGAACATTCTGAGAAAAAAATAAATGATGGGTGCTCAAATTCTGCACCAATTGATGGGGAGTCAGAAGTTTCAGAGACTGATTTTGGACAAGCACTAGCAGAGGTAGACCGTTCCTTTGCTGCTCTGAAAGAACGTTATTCTCAAGTTCAGTATTATCAGAGGCGAAAAGCAGAATTAAAGCATCGCTTAGAAGAAGTACGACCGGAAGTACGTCGCCAAAAAACTAATGAATTACGAGAAGAGTTACAACGGATACAGACAGAATTAGAAACAATAGAATTAAACCTAGAGAGTAGTTTATTTGGTTGGAATAGCATAAAAGAACCATTTTGGCAAGCTGTGAGATTTGGCGGTTTAGGAATTGCGATCGGCTGGCTATTAAAATCTTGTGCTGGATAGAAGTTAGGTTTTTTGGTATCAAAATTTTGATATTGCATAGTAATTTGCTTTTTGATGATATGGTAGCCTAAGTTAAATCAGTGAAGAAAACTAATGAGAACCACAGCGAACTACTATGAAGTCCCCTTAAAAAAGCTCAATTCAGAAAATGCGCAAGGAGTAGGATCCATCTTCACAGAATTTGAAGATGTGAAAATAGATTTGTGCAAATGGCCTACTCAAGGAAAACGACCTCTGATTGCCAACGGGGGTTATGGAAATGTGATTGAAGAAGAATTCAAAGTCTATTGGCAGGGTTCGACCATTTTTTCTGCTGGTCATCAGAATGCTCGTGGCGGTGCAACGGGTAAGGTTTGATCTGAACCCGAAAGTAGCTGCAAGTATGTTCTGGTAAATTGGTTGAGTGCCCATCTGGATGCAGGAGAAGCTTTGATATCTAAAAATGGCGAACCGAGTATATTTCTTGTAGCTCCTCCTAAAGAGGATGTCAAAGCAGAAGATTTTGTAGCTCTTTATTCAGATGGTAGTAAAGGCATATCAATGAAGTCGGGAGTATGGCATACGACTCCTATCCCACTTTCTGAACAGGAAGTAGTATACAAAAGGAAACAAGGCAGTATATATGCAACCATAGATTGCTTACTTTTGAAAGAGCAAAATACCTACTTAAAAATTCCCCTACGCCAACCTGAAGATAGTTAGCAAACTCATAACTATAAAATTATCCAAATAACTTCAACACGAATTATGTAAAATTGTCTACTTTACACTAGCTGTGGTGTCAGCTTAGTTGCAACGCGCTCTACAACAAGTAGATTCCTTGGGTAAGTCCTGTTAAATTAAAAATATTACCATATCGTTATGAAACAAAGCAAATTTTCCGAGGTTGATACAGAGGTATTTTATGATAGCGAGGATAGCCTGTATCGAAGTTTTTGGGACTCAGAAGGCAGTTTACACTGGGGCTATTTTGAGAAATTAACTACGGCCAAAACTGAAGACTTTATCCCCGCCTGCAAACGCTGGAATGAATATATGCTTTTCCAAAGTGGGATCACAAAAGATTCCAGGGTACTAGACCTTGGTTGTGGTAACGGCAATACTGCTATATGGCTATCCCAAGAAACAGGGTGTGAAGTAGTGGGAGTTGATATCAGTGGTGTCCGCATTGAAAATGCTAAAATCAAAGCACAGGAACATCCATCACTGAAACTGGAGTTTGAAAAAGCATCCGCAACAAATCTACCCTACGATGAGGGGAGCTTTACCCATATTTGGAGTCAAGCAACATTGTACCATGTTCACGATCGCCATCAGGCATTACGAGAGGTTCACCGCGTACTTAAAGAAGGAGGCACATTCATCTTCGATGACTTGATTTCTCCGACACAGGAAATCAACGAAATGGCACGCCAATATGTCTACGACCGCTTGCTGTTTGAGCCAATATTTAGCTTAGACTCCTATAAAGATTTTCTCACAGAATTGGGATTTATGGTATTGGCAACTAAAGACTTAAAGGAACATTTGTACAAAAGCTATGAGTTGCTCTCACAGTTAGCTTTGGCTCAATATCCGGAATTGAGCGCAGCTTATGATAAAATGTGCGAAGCTATTCAAACTAATCAATTAGGATGGGGGTATTACTCATGTGAAAAGGTCAGCGATCGTCTTTCCTGGATTTACCAAAGTGACGATCGAGATAACCTAGAGCAGAAATATGATGCTTGGGCAGCTATCTACGATAGTGAATTAGATAGACCTTACCGTTGTTCCCCAGTAAAGTCAGCCAATGCTTTAGCAAAAGTTTTGCCAAACAAAGATGTTCCGGTCCTGGATGCGGGAGCGGGTACAGGTATGGTAGGTCAAGCTTTGGCAGAGTTGGGGTATACCAATATTGTCGGAGTAGACCTTTCTGAGAAAATGCTAGAAGTAGCTAGGAATAAGCAGGTTTACACTGCCCTTTACCAGGGGAAACTAGAAGAACCTCTAGCTTTTGCATCTGCAGCAAGCTATGATGCAATATTGTCAGTAGGTGTGTTTACTTTTGGTCATGTTCACCCTGATGCTTTAAAAAATCTATCCAGTTTTTTAAACATTGGAGGATATTTTGTATTGACAGTACGGGTAGATTATTATAAAGACAGCAAGGTCTTGCACGAGGTACTCCAAGAATTACCCTGGAAATTAATTAGTCAAGAAGAGTTTGATATCTTTGAGACTGAAGCAATGTATGTTATGGTCTTCCAAAAGTCCTAATTGTATTAAAAAGCGTTTCCTGACGGAATGCTCCGCAAACAGCAGTTCAGCAATCAGCCTCTGATAGTGTGCTTTTATATGGTAGAGAATACTACATCTGGTGGAGAATCAATTCTTGTAGATGGTTTTCGTATTGCCCAAGATTTTCGTCAGCAGCATCCTCGTTACTTTCAGATACTGACAGAAACTCCTGTTAATTTTAAACAGTTTTATACAGACTTTAAATATTTTTACAGTAGGGCACAAACAGTTTTAGAACTAGACCGTGAAGGCCAAATAGCAAGGGTTAATTTTGGTCATTCCCATGCCAGTAATTGGAATATTCCATTTGAACAAATGGAGAAATTTTATGAAGCTTATTGTGCTTTTTTTCGTTATCTGAAAAATCCGGCCTACCAATACCAAGTTCGCTTACAACCAGGAAATTTGTTGTTAATGTATAATGATAGAATTTTGCATGGTAGAAAAGAGTTTGATTCTAATTCAGGAATACGACATCTTGAGGTAGCATATATTGCTTGGGATTACTTTACCGCAAGAAATGATTTTGATCGATACAAACATCTTTATTTAGAAGGGTAAAACTTCAAGCCTTTGACATACAATATAATTTAAAGAAGGAATATTTGATGAGTTACCAAAGTGTTGTAAAACAAGCAAAATATCAGAAGCAACTTTTAAAAGCAGATAGATTCTTGAAAATTTTTGCTAGATCAAAATAGATTGGATATTCCTGTTGGAAATACTTATTGAATAATACCGATGAAAACTCCATCGTTTCTTGATAAAAATTCAACCGGACATGATATAACTCCAATTGATGAAGCCTTGGTTTTCTGAAATTCCCAGAATTCTTACCTGTAGTTGTCCCAAGGTTCCATCTTGATTAGCTTAGTGGAAGCGAATTGCAACTTTAATACCAAAAAGTTCTATAATACCAAAAATCAATTAAAATAGCAAGTCTGATCAACAGGATTAAAGAAATGACAAAGCAACGAATTGCTGAAATATTAAGAAGCGCTAAACCTGATGAAAAAGTAACAATTCAAGGATGGGTACGCACGAAGCGAGAGTTGAAAGAATTTGCTTTTGTAGAGGTTAATGACGGTTCATGTTTAGCTAACCTACAGGTGGTATTAAATCCTGATCTACCAAATTATCAAGAAAGTTTGCAACAAATGAATACAGGCGCCTCAATAGAAGTGAGCGGTATCTTGGTAGAGTCCCCAGCAAAAGGACAAAGAATTGAACTTAAGGCAGAAAGCGTGATCGCTTATGGTGATGCCGATCCTGAAACATATCCTTTGCAGAAAAAACGCCACTCTTTTGAATTTCTCCGTACTATTGCACATTTGCGAGGGCGCACTAATACTTATGGAGCAGTTTTTAGGGTAAGAAATGCTTGTGCTAATGCTGTGCATCAATTCTTTCAAGAACGAGGTTTTTTGTGGGTTCATACTCCTATTATTACTGCTAGTGACTGTGAGGGTGCAGGGGAAATGTTTACTGTTACAAATTTTGATTTAAAGAAAGTTCCTCTCACAGAAAAACAAGATGTTGATTTTAGTCAAGACTTTTTTGGAAAGCAGTCTTTTCTAACAGTTAGTGGTCAGTTAGAAGCGGAAATTATGGCAACTGCTTTTAGTAATGTTTATACGTTTGGTCCGACTTTTCGAGCAGAAAATTCTAATACTTCTCGGCATTTGGCTGAGTTTTGGATGATTGAACCGGAGATGGCTTTTTGTGATTTGGTAGGGAATATGGATTTGGCTGAGGAATTTTTCAAACATATTTTTAAGTCTGTTTTGGAAAGTTGTTCGGAGGATATGGAATTTTTTAATAAACGGATTGATAAAACAGTTTTGGAAACGGCGGATACGATTATTAATAATAGTTTTGAAAGGATTACTTATACTGAGGCTGTTTCTTTGTTGGAAAAGACGGATAAAAAGTTTGATTATCCAGTAGAGTGGGGTTTAGATTTACAGTCGGAACATGAACGTTATTTGTGTGAGGAATTGTTTAAAAAACCTGTGATTGTGACAGATTATCCAGCAATAATTAAGGCTTTTTATATGCGTTTAAATGATGATGGTAAGACGGTTAGGGCGATGGATGTTTTGGTGCCAAAGGTAGGGGAAATTATTGGCGGTTCTCAGAGGGAAGAACGTTTGGATATTTTGGAAAGAAGGATAGATGAACAGGAGATGAATAAGGAGGAATTATGGTGGTATTTAGATTTGCGTAGATATGGTACTGTGCCTCATGCGGGGTTTGGTTTGGGATTTGAAAGAGTGGTGCAGTTTATGACAGGAATGGGGAATATTCGAGATGTGATTCCTTTTCCAAGAGCGCCTTTAACTGTGGATTTTTAAAGTTAGGAATTATTGGGAAAATAGAGGGGGGTTGCTGGGAAATAATTAGGGTTTGTTGAAAAAAGCAGAGTGTGGGACAAACCACTAACCCCTGCCAGGAGGGGAAGTGTCGGAAGGATTAGGCTATCGAATCTTGTCTACTCAAAATACCAACTTTTTGAGTTTTAGCCATCGAAAACCTGGCACTTTTTTCTACCTCCTGTAATTTACCAACGCCCTATTTTTTTTAGTTTTTCGCTCTTTAAGATCAAACCATAAACTTCATGGGAGGTGAGGAGAATAAGAAACGAGTTGTGGAGAATTTAGAGTTTTAGGGCTAACTACTGAAGCCAAATAATTAGACAAAGTTAGACAAACGTTAAAAAATATTGAAAATCTGCTGATGAGCTGTTATCATACCATTAAAATCATCTTAAACAATCAAAGACTTTTTTTCATGGTGTCCGTGTTCAAATGCAATCAATCAAGACCAAGTTAAAAGTTAACAATTACCAAAAAACAATACTTGCTAAACACGCAGGTGTGGTTTGCTGGCGCAAAGCTTCGCTAACGTCATGCTTATAACTGGGGACTCGCCTATTGTATTTATGAGTACAAATAAACAAAAAAACGTCCTACTGCGATAGATTTGCATAAACGTTTAATTGCTGAAGTTAAAACTGAAAATCCATGGTATTATGAAGTCTCAAAGTGTGCCCCTCAACAGGCATTAAGAGATTTAGATAGAGCATTTAAAAACTTTTTAACTATTCCCAAACGTGGATTTCCGAACTTTAAGAAAAAAGGAAAAAAAGATAGTTTCTATTTAGAAGGAAGTATCAAAATTATTCAAGGAAATTATATAAAACTACCAAGAATAGGAATAGTAAAAACTTATGAAATCTTACCTTCTTGCAGAGTCAAAAATGTGAGAATATCTAAACGTGCAGATAATTGGTACATTAGTTTTAAATATGATTATCAACCAAAACCTACCCCAAAAGAACGAGATGTTATCGGTGTAGATGTTGGTATAAATACTCTAGCAACTTGCAGCGATGGAACAAAATTTGCTAACGTTAAAGCTTACAAACAAGCTAAAAAACGACGAACTCGTTATCAAAGGCGTGTCAACAAAAAAGAGCTTGGGAGCAAAAACAGAGCCAAAGCCATCAAAAAACTAGCCAAAATTCATAAAAAAGTAGCAGATATCAGAGCAGATGCACTACATAAAGTCACAACATGGTTAGCCAAGAACCACAGCACCATTGTAATTGAAGACTTGAATGTGAGTGGAATGCTCAAAAACCACAAGCTGGCGAGTGCGATAGCAGACTGTGGCTTTTATGAGTTTAAGCGTCAGCTTATATACAAGTGTGAGTGGTATGGAAGCCAGATCGTGATAGCTGATAGATTTTATCCAAGTTCTCAGCTCTGCTCTCATTGTGGGCATCGACAGAAAATGCCGTTGCATAAGAGAACTTACGAATGTAGTAACTGTGGTTTTGAGGCTGACAGAGACTTTAATGCCGCTATCAACCTCAAAAACTATGTGAATCAGTAGCTTGAGATCCAAGCGATTTTAAGCCTGTGGAGAAGATAAGTTGCAGACTGCGGTCAGTGGTCTTCAGTGTTTGCGCAGCATTCCGTAGGAAAACAGGAAGCTGGCTCCAAAGCTTATGCAATCACGCATGGGTAAGTTTGGGTAAGTTTAGTAGAACGGTTGTGAATTTAATCGCAGAGTCGGCGATCGCTCTGACTAACATTAGGATTATTTTTCAGATAATCTCCCACCCACTCACAACCAAGTTTTATTAGACTTTCCAGATTCAAATTCCACAAAATTACTTTGCCATCTGTGCTACCAGAGGCAATCATCTGACCATCTGGACTAAAACAAATACTATTGAGACCACGCGGATACCCTTGAAAAGTATGTAACTCCCTGCCATTAAGATTCCAAAGTTTAATAGTTCTATCCATACTCGCAGAGGCAAGAATTTGACCATCAGGGCTAAAACAGAGGCTATAAATCCTACGACTATGTCCCTTAAAAGTTTGTAGTTTAACTCCCTCAAGACTCCAAAGTTTAATAGTATCGTCATCACTAGCAGTAGCAAGTAGCTTCCCAGTAGGGTCGAAAGTAACTGTAATCACAGCATTTCCATATTCTTGAAGAGTTTGTTCTTCCTTACTATCCAAATGCCAAAGTTTGATGCTACCATCCTTACTCACAGAAGCAATTATTCTGCCATCAGGACTAAAACTGACATGAAAGACTACATCTCTATGTCCCTGAAAAGTTTTTAGTTCCTTACCATCTAGACTCCAGAGCTTAACAGTGTTGTCGTAACTAGCAGAAGCAAGGGTTTGACCGTCGGGGCTAAAACTAACATCATAAACTCGTTCTCTATGTCCCTGAAAAGTTTGCAGTTCCTTACCATCTAGACTCCAGAGTTTAATAGTTTTATCTTCACTAGCGGAAGCAATAACTTTCTGAGTCTTGCTAAAACTAATGCTATAAACTCTACCTGTATGACCATTAAGGGTTTTCAGTTCTCTGCCATCAAGATTCCAAAGTTTAACAGTGGTGTCATAACTAGCGGAAGCAATAGTTTGACCGTCAGGGCTAAAACTGACATTACTAACCTCATTGCTATGACCATTGAAAATATTTCGTTCTGTGCTTTTAACTCTCCAGAGTCTAATTGTATTGTCCCTAGAAGCAGAGGCAATAGTCTGACCATCTGGACTAAAACTGACGCTATAAATTCTATTACTGTGCCCACGGAAAGTTTGTAGTTTCTTGCCCTTAATATTCCAGAATTTGATGATTTTGTCTGCACTAGCAGATGCAATCGTTTGACCATCAGGGCTAAAACTAACCCCATTTACCCAATCTCTGTGACCTCTAAAAGTTTGTAATTCTTTGCCATCTAAATTCCAGAGTTTGATAGTTGTGTCAGTACTAGCAGATGCAATCGTTTGACCATCTGGACTAAAACTGACGCTATTAACGTTATAAGTGTGCCCAATAAAGGTTTTCAGTTCCCTACCATCTAAACTCCAAAGTTTGATAGTTTTGTCAGCACTGGCAGATGCAATAGTTTGACTATCAGGGCTAAAACTGACACTAGAGACTCGATTATTATGTCCAATCAGAGTTTGTAATTCCCTACCATCTAAACTCCAAAGCTTAATAGTTTTATCAAAACTTCCAGAAGCAAGAGTTTGACCATCCGGACTGAAACTAACACTACTAACCAGGTCGGTATGTCCTGTTGTAAAACTTTGTAATTCTGTTCCGTCAATACCCCAAAGTTTAATGGTGCTGTCAGAACCCGCAGATGCAAGTATCTGACCATCAGGATGGAAACAGATGCTATGGATGCGATCGCTATTTCCCGTAAAAGTTTTTAATTCTCTACCACTGAGACTCCAAAGTTTCAGAGAATTATCCCTACTACCAGAAGCAATCAAAGTACCACTAGGGTTGAAACAAACACTATTTACTCCATCTTTATGCCCTTCCAAACGATTACGCTCTTTAACTCCATAGACTGCCTGATGCAGTGCTGTTACCACCAGCATTTCAGCATCAGCTTTTGTTCTAATTGATTTGGACAATGATTGTAGAATTTTGGCTGCCCTCAATGCTTCTAGTAATGCTTCAAACTCTTGACCAGCGAGAAATAGTGTTTTTGAGGAGGCACTTTTGAGTAATACTTCTAATATCTGATTTGCCTCAGCTAATATTTGAGCTGCTTGTCTTTCTGCTGCCAATGTCCGTTGCATTTCGAGTTTATCTAGTTCTTGACTTGCCGTTAAAAACCGATAATCTTGCTCGCTCAAACTCTTCGCTGCTGCCCATGCTAGAGCTTCCTGTAAAGCTTGACCCCGCAAAAGTCGTGACTCATCCTGATAACCAGAAGCTAACCATGCAGCAAACGCTTCTGAATAAGGTCGTAAACCTGCTAATTCTTTCTCTACCCAAGTAACATTAAATACTGACTGATAAATTTGGTTAGCTACTATCAATTTACCTTCATATTTTACTACTAAACCAGTCAGTCGCAGTTCCATTTGTTCGGAACTATCATCTGCTACTACCTCCCCACTATTCAAAACTTGCTGATACAAACCTAATAACCGACTTGCTCGTTTTTCATTAACTAAAAGGCGATCGCTTATGGTCTTTAAATGTTCTGGGTCGTCATTTATTCGCCAATTTTCCAGAATTTGTTTTTGTACTAAATTCTCTACCCATTCTGCCTCTTTATTTTCTTCAATAAAATCTCCTTTTTTCTGGATTAAATTGCACAATTTTTGAGTTAAAAATGGTTGCCCTCCCGTCCAAAATAATACAGCTTCTAATAACCGATTAATATCTTTACTTTTGTCTCTCAAACCTCTACCCAAAGTAGCTACTTCCGACATTTTGAAACCAGTTAATTCTATAGGTATACCAATATTAAAAGGAGTGCGTTTTTTATCCATAATTAAATCTGCCGGAGTTGCCACACCAATCATCACAAAAGTTAATCTTTGATAATTTGAATTATCGGCTCTTTTGTTATAACAATCTCGTATTACGGCAAAAAAATCATCAATATTAAAAGGTAGACTCAGGGTACTATCAATTTCATCAATAAAAATTACAATATTTTGCTTAACAGTAGGCAGCAAAAAATCTCTGATAAACTTACTAAAACGTTTCACATTCGAGAGTTTATTTGTAACCGACCACCACTCATCAATATCAAAAAAATCATCTAAATTTAAACTACTGACAATACTATCAATGACTCCAGCATACCATTGGTCGGCAGTAACTTCCCAAGTACCAACTTCTGTAATATCAATAGTTGCACAGGCAATTCCTTCTGCTTCCAACCGTTGTCTAGTTTTGACTCTTAAACTAGATTTACCCATTTGACGACAGTTCAATACATAACAAAATTCTCCTGCTTTTAAACCTTGATAAAGTTGTTCATCGGCAAGTCTAGTTACATAAGTGGGAGCATCTGGAGGCAAACTACCTCCTACTTGATAAATTGATTTTTTATAGATTTCCATATTGGTATAATTCCCTAAGATTATCCAAAGTAATAATTTTTTCAACCAATAATTACAATCACATATTCCCCACTAAATATAGGCTACTATGTAGATGGATAGTAAAGTATGATAAGTAAAACTTAAACCAAAAAATGAAATAAATCACTAAAATTTTGACATTCAATACACATTCATATCGGGTTTGGAGCGATGGTGAAGTTGAAAATTTATGTTAATCTCCCAATATTTCATCAACAGTAAAAGTTACATTAGGCAAAGCTTGAATTGACAGAGTTTCACCACGTTGAAAAGTCTGCACAATCTCATAACCATTCGCTGTAGGTTGTCGGTAAACTTCCAGACATTCTTCAGTCAGATTTACTAACCAAACTTCAACAATATTATTCTCAGCATATAAGGGAATTTTTACTTCTTGGTCATATTTAACTGTTGTATCTGACACCTCTATAAGGAGAAATACATTTTCTGGTTGAGGTTGTTGAGTCTCATAAAAATCTGGTCGTCGTTGCAACAAACTGATATCTGGTTCTGGTTCAGAATTATTATTCAATCTTACAGGAATTTGAATTCCCACAGTAACAGTCTGTGCTAAACGCAAAAAGAACAGTTCATTAAGACGGTTGACACAACCTGCATGGCGAATACCCATAGGGGACATTGTGATAATTTCTCCTCTGATTAGTTCTACTCGTTCATTTTCAGTAAATACTCCTGCCTCCAGCATTTTATAATACTGGTCTACAGTAAATAGTCGTCGCAATAATTGTACAGACATGATCGACTCCTTGAGAAAATTGTATTAAGCATTCAGCAAACAGCTATCCGCATTCAGCTATTTTTTAGTTATAGCTCAAAGCTTTTTTTACTAATACTCACAACAGAATAAATTTATATAGTATTGGGTAATTAATATTAAAAATTTATGTTAGTTTCCCAATATTTCATCAACAGTAAAAGTTACATTAGGCAAAGCTTGAATTTCCACAGTTTCACCCCTTTGAAAAGTCTGCACAATTTCATAACCATTGGCAGTAGGTTGTCGGTAAACTTCCAGACATTCTTCAGTCAGATTCACCAACCAAACTTCAACAATATTATTCTCAGCATATAAGGGAATTTTTACTTCTTGGTCATATTTAACTGTTGTATCTGACACCTCTATAAGGAGAAATATATCTTCTGGTTGAGGGTGTTGAGTGCGACGAAATCCTTGCCGTCGTTGCAGCAAAGCGATATCTGGTTCTGGTTCAGAATTATCGTTCAATCTTACAGGATTTTGAACTCTCACAGTAACAGTTTTTGCTAAACTTAAAATGAACAGTTCGGTAAGATTGTCCACACAATTTGCGTGATGAATACCAATGGGGGACATTTTGACAATTTCTCCTCGGATTAGTTCTACTCGTTCATTTTCAGTTAATACTCCTGCTTCCAGCATTTTATAATACTGGTCTACAGTAAATAATCGTCGCAATAATTCTGCAGACATTTCCAACTCCTTAAGAATAATTACATGAATTTGTTTATGTATAACAATTATATTTATTATAAATATTCTTGCCTAACTTTAAAAAGCGTTTCGGTCCGGAATGTTCTACAAACAGATACCATTATCTATACACAAATTTTTAAGCTGATAGCTAATAGCTGATAGCTGATAGCTAGTTAAGTTGTTAATAATTGAATCAAATCCTCAGTTATCGGACAACCTGTTTCTCTTTCAAAATGAAGAAACATTGGACTAAAATTTGCCTCCAGGAAAACAAAATCTCCATTAGGTTTAAATCGCCAATCAATACCAGTCCATTTTAATCCGAATGCTTTAGTAATAGCTAAACATTGTCTTTTTATATACTCTGGTGTTTCTAAATAGATTAATTTAGCTCGTTTATCTTCCCGAAAATCTAAGGAACTACTCCTAATTTCAGCAGAATAAACTTTTTCGCCAATCACATAACTACGAATATTTGTACCGGGAATAAATTCTTGGATAGTTACAGGAGAAATGCTTAATGCTAATTTCATCCGATTAATTTCTAGATGTTCTTTCGTTAAAAATTGAGTATGAGAACCACCATAAACAGGTTTAAAAATTACATCCAGATATGATTTAGAGAAATCGATAATTTCTTGAGCATCATTAGTTACTAATGTCCCTGGAATCTTTACACCTATTTTATTCGCTAAACTTAATTGTAATGGTTTTTCTCTATGAAATTCATAAGCTTCCCAACTATTCACCCATTTATCGGGTTTAGACCGCATAAAAGAACGTAATAAACCCATCGAATCATTAACTGCTATTCTCTCCTGATATGAATCGGTTAATTCCGGAACATTGACCCCGGCAAAAGTCCGCCAAAAAATTTTATTTATATCTGCTAAATTCCATTTTCTGCCATCTGGAAATATTAAACATCCTGTGTGAGTAATAGGTTGCCAAGAGATTTTTAACTTAGTGGGAAATAAACGAGTATCTAAATAATCAACTGTTATTCCTTTTTCTGTGAGAGACTTTTTGAGATGGGCAGCATGAATATCTTCTTCACTGCCGAGGATTAAAATATTCATTAAAGTTATACCAATTTGACAACTGTTTGCTACAAATAGTTAGGCTATTTCTTAGGAGTCAGGAGTCAGGAGTCAGGAGTCAGAATGAATTGCTTTGCTCCCATTTTTTAGTCGTAATTTATCTTTTTAGTCAAAGGGACATCTCCTGTCAAGTATTTTAAAGGAAGAAAGGGAATGAGAAAGAAAAGGAAGACTTGGGAGAAAAAAGCGTAGATATTCAGGACTTACCCATGAGGTACAAAAAACTAGGATTTGAGATTGCTTCCCTATCAGTCGCTTCGGACGAAAATACCTTAGTATTGCGTAATACCAAATTGAAATGAAGCTGCATAGAATAATCTTTCAAGCATAATTGACTTCAAGCATAATTGACCGCAGGTAAGCGTAGATAAAAATAGATCGATTTAATGAATTTCATCATTCTATGCAACCTCAAATAAAACTGGTATAAGTTCTAATATTATGAGTTTGAATATATTTCTGCTTACAAGTCTACTTTCCCATTTATTAACTAAATAAAATTAAGGTTTAAATTATCTAGAGATGAAACACCTTCTATGATGGCAATCAAATCTCCTGATAGAGTAGATATATTAACTGAATCATTAACGATTTCAAAACTATAATCATTCAAAGTTCCTGATAACTTAATTTGATCTAAAGGAGTATCAAAATTTTGAATTAAAGCAAAGTCTGAATCACCAAAACCAAGATAAAAAGGCGACCCTTGGGAAGAACCAAGTATAAATTGATCTACTCCCTCTATTCCCGAACTACCAACTAATATATCAATTTCTCCTGTTCCCAAATCACTAGGTATAACTCGGTCGTTGATGAGGTCATATCCAATAACACTAACACCAACAATTCTGGTATTGTTGCCGAAAGCATTAATAATATCATTACTATCATTGTCAGTAAAAAAACCAATGCGTTCAATTTCAAATTGTCCAAACTGAATGTAATGTTCTAAACCAGAACTAAATTCTCCTCTATTGATAGCAACATCAATACCAGGATAAGATTGCCGATAAATCTCTTCATTAAAATCTCCACCTTCCTCTCCTATAGCTAAAGTAGTTACACCACCTTCTTCCGAACCTACTTGAGTGAAAGTTCCATTATTAATGGGAGTCGCAAAACCACCTTCTTCTCCTATTGCCAAAGTAGTAACACCGCCTTCTTCTCCTACTGCTAAAGTAGTAACACCACCTTCTTCTCCTACTGCTTGAGTGGTTGCGAAACCTTCTTCAGAACCTGGTTGAGTCAGAATTTCATTCTTAATAGGAGTCGCAAAACCACCTTCTTCTCCTATTGCTTGAGTCGTTGCTTCTCCAGGTGGCACTCCTATTGGAGTCATACCACCTTCTTCTCCTATTGCTTGAGTGGTTGCGAAACCCTCTTCGGAGCTTGGTTGAGTCAGAATTTCATTCTTAATAGGAGTAGCAAAACCGCCTTCTTCTCCTACTGCTTCAGTTGTTAGTTCTCTCGGTAGCATTCCTATGGGAGTAAGACCACCTTCTTCTCCCAGCGCTAGAGTCGTAGGTACAGGAAGATTACCACCTTCTTCTCCTATTGCTAAAGTAGTTGCTATAGCTTCACTGGTACCCCCTTCTTCTCCTAGTTCTAAGGTTGTCGCTATCAGTTCGCCACCATTTTCTGAATCATCAAAAGCTTCTGTTGTAGCACCACCTTCTTCTCCTGTTGCTAAAGTAGTTGCTATACCTTGAGAAGGGTCATTAGGAGTATTACGCTTAGGTTCAACTTGACTTTTTTGTAAAGACTCAAGAGTCTCTAGGTCATTGTCAAATGGATGTCTCATATTTTCCTTTTGTTCAAGTTTTATTTATGATCGGGACTTATGCGCGGACACTAAATCGAGTGAGGGCGCAATTCTGAGCTTGGCGCTACCCAATGCCATTTGCTACGCACAACTACGTTAACGCCCCTACAAATGGTGTTTTCAAGGGAGTTGCATGGGTAAGTCCTGTTTTATTTATTATGTTATGGAAAGTACTGAAGATTGTTGAAAATCTTCTATCAGTTACAGTATAGTTGAGAAATTTAGAAATATCGATCGCTATTTATAGATGAATAAACTACCCAATGACATAGATGAAGCACTCGCTCAAGCTATAGAAGCTACTAAGATAGCTCTCCAGGATGGTTATAGTAGAATCCAAATCGAAATAGTTATTCCAGAAATTGAACTTCAAGCTCAATCTCTAGCAGCACAATTTATTCCTGCTTTACTTGAAGAAGGCATTCAACCAAAAGTCTTCTTTCCTGATACTGGTGCTGCAGCATTAGCAAGACGAGATTGGCAAGAAGCGCCTTTTAAAGTAAAAGTAGAAGATATTGGCACAAGTAGGTCTCCAGTTGATAGCAAAATTTCACCGGAAGACGAGTTTTTTCTGTTAGTTGCCCTTTCTTCTGTAGAAGTGGCCCAGACCGAAAAATTGTGTAATCTGGCAGGCGATCGCCCAGTTGTAATGTTAATTCCGAGGTTAGAGGATGTATCTATTGTCGGAATTGGTTATGCAGCACGTCAACTCCGGGAAAGATTTCTTACAACTATTGAATCTTGCTACTATATCAAGTCTTTTGGTGAGGCTGCATTGTATCGTTGTTATCCTTCTCCCTGGCAAGTTTTGCTTGAGGAAAATGGCCAATATAAATTAATTGCAGAGCGATCTGAGAAACCAATGGGAGATACTGTGGAAATGATTTTAGCTGAAGCTACTACTACAGTTAAAATAGATAGCTCTGCTTCTTCTGAGCAAACTACTACTAAACCAAAACGGAAAGGATTTTTAACTGAAATTCAAAAATTCCTGCGTGCTTTAAGTAACTAAATTTTCCGCAGACATGAACTTACTAAAAGTATTTTTCGTCTAAGGTAGGCCGACCCCAATTTTACTCGAAGCTACAATTTGTTTCAAATTAGCTACATTCTGGATTTGCCTAAAAATTAGGGTCGGTTTACCTCAGAAACTATGTGATATTATAGATACAAATTAAAGTGAATAATATATTAGATGTTTTAATTAAATTTTCTGACATTAAAATTTAGTATAATAAAGTCTTTTTTGCCTTACTTAATGCAATAAAGTAGATAGAAAAAAACTAGATATTGTAGGAAATCTTTAGAAGTAAAAATGAAGCAGAGACGTATTATAATTGGTGATGTACATGGGCATTATGATGGTCTAATGGTTTTGCTAGAGGCGATCGCCCCTGGAAAAAATGAAAAGGTGTATTTTTTAGGGGACTTAATAGATCGAGGCCCAAAAAGCTCCCAAGTAATAGAATTTGTCAGAAATAGCTCCTATCAGTCTCTCCAGGGAAATCACGAACAAATGATGATTCAAGCTCTTTCAGATAAAGCAGACAAAAAAGGAGCATGGGAAGCTTGGTTTTACAGTGGAGGGAATGAAACGGTAGAAAGTTATAGAGATCAAGGAATTATGCCTTATGAGGATGTAGAATGGATTCGATCACTACCTCTATATCTAGACTTAGGAGATATTTGGTTAGTTCATGCAGGGGTAAATCCAAAACTACCTATTCAAAAGCAAACTTATCATGAATATTGTTGGATTCGCAAAGAATTTCATGGTATTGAAAAACCTTACTTTCCCAATAAGTTAATGATTATAGGTCATACTATAACTTTTACTTTTAATAATGTTGAGCCTGGAGAGTTAGTTCGTGGGGCAGGTTGGCTAAATATTGACACGAGTGCGTATCATCCTCGTAGTGGATGGCTAACAGGATTAGATGTTGATAATAATATTGTTTATCAAGTTAATGTTAATAGTAATGAAACTAGGAAAATGCCTCTAGAAGAACTTGTAAAACCTTATGCTTCCAAGCCAACTTTAAAAAAAATAATGCAAGAACCTTTATTAGCTAAAAAAAAGCACAAAGAGAAACTTAAGGTCAAGAACGATTGATAAAAATAGCAGTTTCTCTTTCAACAATTAATAATTAACAATTTCTTGTAAACTAAGAGGATTGGCTAAAAGGATTGTTTTTATTTTTTCTCTATGAATGGAGAGGCTTTATACCTTAATTTGTCGGTAAATATAAATATTTAGATTAATGCTGAATGCAATTAGAAGAAAAACAACAATTAATTACTTATTTAGGTCAATTTGTTACCCATGCTCGTTGGGAAAAAATAGTATCTGTTTTGCAGCAAAGAACCCGTCATATTACTGTTATTTTAGAAGATATTTATCAACCCCACAATGCTAGTGCGGTACTCCGAAGTTGTGACAGTTTTGGGGTACAAGATGTGCATATTATAGAGAACAAAAATATATTCACAATTACTCAAGGTGTTACTGTTGGTTCAGACCGCTGGTTAACATTATACCGCTATAATCAAGAAGGCATAAATAATACTCAAGAATGTTTAAAAAAATTAAGAAGTGAGGGTTATATCATAGCAGCAACAACCCCCCATACAAAACAAATAACTGTTGAACAATTATCTGTAAATACAAAAGTAGCGTTAATGTTTGGTTCGGAAATTAATGGGTTGTCAGAATATGCTCAAAACAATGCAGATGTATCGGTAAAAATTCCAATGCAGGGATTTAGTGAAAGTTTTAATATTTCAGTTAGTGTTGCTTTGTGTTTATATGATATGACAAATCGTTTGCGACGACAGCATAATAATTGGGAATTAACTGAAACAGAAAAATTAGATTTGGAATTAAATTGGCTGCGGAAATCTATTAAAGCTGGGGAACTTATTGAGAAGAAGTTTTTCAGAGATATTTGTAATTGAATAAGGAAGAAGGAAGAAGTAAGAAGCAAGAAGTAAGAAAGTGTTGAGTTATTTAGGAGGTAGCTGTATTTTGGTATCATTATTATCATTTTCTTTGTGGGTTTAATACCCCACCGTCTACACGGTGTTCAAAATTACTTGGGGGAGCGAATCCCCATGTAATTTTCCTCCTGTCTCCTGTTTCCTGTCTCCTGTCTCCTTCTTCAATTTGATTGCTCTTTAAGTGATAAATTTCCTAAAGTCAGGAGTCAGAATAAATAGCTTTAATACCATTTATTAGGTCGGAATTTATATTTTTAGTCCAGCGGACATCTCCTATAAAGTCTTTTAATTGCTCTTATTATTTGTAACAATCTTTTTCCAAATTGGTATAACACCCAATTTATTTAATTGAGTGAATTTTATTTAAAAATAGGTTGACCTTTAGGAGATAAAATATTTTACCTTGACTATGTTTCCGAGGGTCGTGAAATCAGCAACTAGGTTGGCAAATTCCGTGGAACCGTCGGCAAAATTTAATCTCATTTCGCTAAGGTTTAAGCCTCCTCCATGGGGTTTCCTGTAGTCGAATACGCTCTAAATGGTTTGGTGTGCCGTTCTGCCAAAAGACTGTTCCCGCTTCCGGACTGGTTACCCATTGCCAAGTCCCCTCTGTTGCTGTGTCATTTGCACCTAACCATCCACCTGCTTGTGCAGAGAAATGCTCTGTGGGTATACCGATGTTGGAAATAATAAAGTTGTTTTCTGCTTCAGAGGTGATGGTTATCAGATATCTCTGCCAACCATTATAAGAGCGAGTTTCAGCACTAGCTTTTGCTTGGTTCCAAGTGTATTCACCTGGAACATATTCGTAGTAGTGACCTGTATCGGAGTTGAAAAAGACGCTAGCGCTTGCTGGTTTGTTTATTGCTAAAGCGATAGTTGTTGCTCCTAGGCAAGCTATGGATAGTTTTTTTATGGAAATCATAGAGTTGTTTTATCCTATTTACTGACAATGATTTGAGGTAGGGGTTCTTGTCTTGACAGATATTTGCTTCTAAGGTTTTGACACGATCGCTCTTTAATGAATCACCAATTTTGAAATCTTTTTGTATTGTTTTGTATTATTGCGACATACGCAATAAAAGAGAGAATGATCGCTCTTTAATGAATCACCAATTTTGAAATCTTTTTGTATTATTTGTATTATTGCGTATGTCGCAATAATCGACAAAAGTATTTTTAAACCTTGTCGATCATCGACAATATTCATTACAAGGATCGTGTAATATGGTTTATGTTGTAAAAATTTCTGTCAAAAACCTTTTTGTTTGCTGAACAATATCCTTCTCAAATTTTTATCTGTATAACCTCACGGGGTGACAAGGTAGCTGAAAGCTATATATAGAGATGGACTCATCGAATAAGCTGAATAATACTTCAACTAAAAGAGAAGCATTATTGAGAATAGATGGAGGTGTGGTGCGATCGCACCACACCCCACACAGTAGGTTGATTATTTATTCATTAAAGCAATTTTT